>JALYZF010000176.1 GCA_030948995.1 Acidobacteriota bacterium | reverse complement strand
ATATAAGGCAACGGTTTCCAAGGCTCGCCGTTTTCATCGAAATGTTCTATGGCGTTGCGCTTTTTGACTTCCGAATTAAAACCGTCAATGTTTCTGACGCCCCAGCCGGCAAGGTCTTTGTAGCGTTTCTCCATTTCCGAAACAGCCCATTTCAAGGAAATCGCGGCGCGTTTCGGGTCTGTAATAATCGGCGTCGCCAAGTGCGGAATGTCGGCATAAAGCCCGAGTTCGAGCCGCTTCGGGTCAACCATTATAAATTTCACTTCGTCGGGCTTTGCCTTATACAAAATCGAAACGACCAGCGTATTTACGCCGACCGATTTTCCCGCGCCGGTTGCGCCCGCAATTAGCAAATGCGGCATTTTGGCAAGGTCGGCGACATAATTTAAACCGTCAATAGTTTTACCCAGAGCAAGTGTCAGGAGCGATTTTGATTCGGTAAATTTTTTCGATTCGATAACTTCGCGCAGATAAATCGTATCGCGTTCGCGGTTCGGAACTTCGATACCGACAAAGGCTTTTCCCGGAATGCGGTCGATGCGGATTGATTCGGCTTTAAGCGCGAGACATAAATCGTCGGTCAAACCCGTAATGCGCGAGTATTTAACGCCCGGGTCGGGTTTATATTCGTAAGTTGTAACGACCGGACCCGGACAAATATTGACGACTCGCCCCGTAGCGTTAAATTCTTTGGTTTTTTCTTCCAACTCTTTTGCCAAAGCGCGCGCTTCGTCTTCTTTTATTTGAAAACGCGGTGGCGCAGGATTGAGAAACTCTGCTTTCGGCAAAACATAGTCGTCAAAGTTTTGCGGCTTTGGCGGCACCGTGCGCGGCGTCGGTTCTTCGATTTTGTTCGCTTCATCCGTCTCGCTCGCGTCTTCCAAAATTTCCGCTTCTAATTCGCCTGTTTCCTGCGGCATCGGCGTTATCGGAATCGTCTCCGCACCGTCCATCAATTCGTCGATTGAAGTCTCACGCGGTGCAGCGCTTTGTTCAGAAACGGAAATTACGGGCGGCGAGATTTCGCCTTCTGCTTCTATTTGCGGCTCTTTTTCGTCAATAATTTCCGGCGTTATCTTTATTTCCTTTTCTGACGATTTTGTAAATCTGCCAAAAATGCCGGAAACTTTCTCGCCGATTGATTGTTTTTTGCCTGCAACGGCGTTTTTTTCACTTGCAGAAATTGTTGGAGTTTTAGGTAGAGACTTTTCAATTTTTGTTACGGGGCGTTTTTCCATTTTAGCTCTGGCTTCTTTTTTGGCGTCGCGTTGTGCCTTATATTTAGAAAACCGTTCACCGAAACGCAGCCGAAAATTTTTCCAAGCCATCGAAAAACTTGCGAAAAAAGAATCGAAAGAAAAACTGGTGATTATCAAAATCGACATTACCAGAAACATCGATAGCAAAATTCCCGCCCCAACCTTGCTCAGTAAAGAAGCAAGCGCGCCCTCAGCCACATCACCAATCATTCCGCCCGCCTTAAAACTTCCATCGAAAACAGTGGAAGACATCAAAAGTGCTAGTAATCCTGAAAGCGAGATTAGCAATGTAACGAATCCGGCAGCGCGACCGATTGGGACGTAAAGGCTTTCTGAACGAAAAATTCGCCAAGCGACAAGGAAAAGCAAAACAGGTAAAAGAAATGCCGTTATTCCAATGGTCTGAAACAGTAAATTCGCAACCGTTGAACCGAAAACCCCGATCCAATTTTGTGTTTTCTGCGAGCTGCTGGTGAAAAAAGGCGTCGAATCGTTCGGGCTGTAAGTTATGAGACTTAAAAAAACCAAAGCCGCCAAACCCGCTAAAACAAGCGCGACAATCTCATTGCCTCTCGAATTATTTTTCGCGCCCGCGCGATTTTTTTCTAACTCTGCTGCCATTTTCTAAGTCTAAAGTTTAATGTTCAAAGTTACAAATTTTATTGACTACCGACTGCCGGCGACTGACCACTTTTTCTAAACAGTAAAAACTCTTTTATAAATTCGTCAATGTCGCCGTCTAAAACCGCTTCGACATCGCTTCGCTCAAACTTTGTGCGCGTATCTTTGACCAAGCGATATGGATGAAGGACATAGTTGCGAATCTGCGAGCCGAAGGAAATATCCTGTTTAGTCGATTCGAGTTCGGCGCTGTCGGCGCGGCGTTTTTCAAGTTCGAGTTCATACAATTTAGAGCGCAAAACCTGCATTGCCACTGCGCGATTTTGAATCTGCGAACGCTGATTCTGGCACGTTACAACAATTCCCGACGGCAGATGGGTAATTCTGACCGCGCTGTCGGTTACGTTGACGTGCTGACCGCCAGCGCCGGACGAGCGATATGTGTCAACGCGCAAATCCTTGTCGTTTATTTCGACTTCGATATTTTCGTCAATCTCCGGTGAGACAAACATAGAAGCAAAAGATGTTTCGCGGCTGCCGCCGGAATTAAACGGGGAAATTCTGACAAGCCGGTGAACGCCCGCTTCGCACGACATCAAACCGTAAGCATATTCGCCTTCGACGCGAAACGTCGCCGATTTTATTCCGGCTTCGCCGCCCGTCTGCTCGTCAAGAATTTCAATCTTAAAACCTTTGCGCTCCGCCCAGCGCAAATACATTCTAAAAAGCATCTGCGCCCAATCCTGCGCGTCCGTGCCGCCCGCGCCCGATTGAATCGAGCAAATCGCGTTGTTTGCATCGGTCTGCCCGGACAATAAAACTTCGATTTCGGCTTCGGAAACTTCCCGTGCGAGTTTGTCGAGTAAATCGTCTAATTCATTCAAAGAACTCACGTCGGTTTCGGCAAATTCAAACAAAACTTCCGCGTCGGAAATAATGTCTTCAAACCTTTGCTGCCGCTCGATGGCACGTTCCAGACG
>JALYZF010000146.1 GCA_030948995.1 Acidobacteriota bacterium | reverse complement strand
CCTTCGATAATTACAACTTCATTTTTTAGTAATGTAATGTGCGTTCCGAAATCGGTCGAGCCGAATTTCTCCACCGAAAGATAATCAATGCCGACGAGTTTTACGCCTTTTGAAACTAAAATCTGCGCCGCTTCCGGTTCGATATATGTAAAATCCTGGCGGAAGCCTTTTTCCGGCTCGTTCCAAAAAGCTGAATTTCTGGTTTTGAACAAAATTCTTTCGACTGATTCCAGATTTTCAACATGCTTTCTCTCAATCGCCATTGCACCGTCGTCAATTTCGACGACGCGCGCCGTACCAATGAGTTTGTCGAAAGAAAGTTCGTGAATTCTTTTTCCGCCTTCGACGAAATGGTTCGGGGCGTCAACGTGCGTCGCCGTGTGAACGCCGCAGCAAATGTGCGAAACATTAGCGGGCGCGCCGTTTGCAATTGAAAGCGCAGTTTCAATTTTTACCTTCGGGTCGCCTTCATAAATCGGCGTCTGCTCGCTGATTGGAAAAGTTACGTCGTAAATTTTCATAAAATTTTATTTAACCGCGTTGTATTTATAATCGAGTTTGAACATCTCGGCTTTGGCGACGTTTCCGACTTTGCGCCACGTTTTTCCTTTTTTTACGAATTTCTCGCGGTAGAAAACGGGCGACGCCCCGGTTTTAACCGAGATTTTATAGCTGTAACCTTTTTCGCCCTTTTCGGTTTCCTCCGCATATTCAATTTCCGTTGCGCCGATTTCTTTTAAGGATTTTCCGAAAAATTCTATAACATCAATTCCGGTTCCGCTGATTCCCTGGTGCATTCCGCCGTAATTGGTGATGAGCAATTCGTCAACTCCATTGCCGTTTAAGTCGGGCAGACTGTTTAAGCCGCCTGTTGATGCACCTTCGTAAATAAAATGGGCGACGACTCGTCCGGCTTCGGTTATCAGTATCCCATCGTTTGCAAGCCCGTTTCCCGTTTCACAAAATTCATACAGAAAAGCCTTTTGCGTCGAATCTTTTTTTGTGAACGCTCCTGAGGCGACGCCCGTTATACTGAAACTTTCTTCGCAAGTGTCGCTCGTCCAGATGCGGCGAACTTTCGGCAGAAGACTTTTGATTAATTTTTCTTCAGCCGCAGTTGCTTTCAGCGCAGGCGCGGTCTTTGTCGGGTCAACGATAACTTGTGTCGTCTGCGCGCAAATGCCGAAAACAAACGTAAAAATAAAAAATAAAATTAAAAATATGCCTCTGATTGTCATAAAACCGGCAGCTCCTTTTTGGCTAGAATAATTCATTAACCGGATTTGGCAAAGCCAGACTGCTTTGTTAGAACTAAAGCAAGCATTTAATTTATTTTTGGAGCGAGTTATGCAGATTCAAAACGAGGAACACGGCGCGAAAGGTGCGTTTTTTATTGAACAAAACGGTGAATGGATAGCCGAGATGACTTACAAAAAGTCCGGCGCACGAACAATTACGATTGACCACACGGAAGTTGACGAGTCCTTGCAGGGCAAAGGCGTCGGCAAGGATTTGGTTGAAGCTGGAGTTAAATTTGCCCGCACGAACAATCTGAAAATCGTCGCCGAATGTCCGTTTGCAAAAAAGGTAATAGACGAGACGCCCGAATTTCAGGACGTTTTAGCCGATTAAATGAATACGCCGCGAATTTCCGCCTCGAGTTATTCAAATACCGCGCCGCTCGTCTGGTCGTTTCTTTACGGCTCGAATCGCGGGCGTGTTGAGCTAATAATGGATAATGCGCCGGCGCGTTCGGCTGAGCTTTTATCAAACAAAAGAGTTGATGTCGCACTCGTTCCCGTTATCGAATACCAAAGAATCAAAGACGTTTTGCTAGTGCCGGATGTCTGCGTCGGCGCAAAAGAGCAAGTCAGAAGCGTTTGCCTTGTAACTAAAGGCGAAGATTTATGGGATGTCGAATCGGTTTCGCTTGATGTTTCGTCGAGAACGAGCGTTGCGCTGACAAAAATTATTTTTCAGGAATTTTACGGCATCGAGCCGCGTTACACGCAAGCGAAGCCGAATTTAAGCGAAATGCTGTCCGATTCTCATTGCGCCTTACTCATCGGCGACCCGGCGCTCGTGATTGACGAAAAAATTTATAGTAAATTCGATTTGGCTGAAATTTGGCTGAAATTTACCGGTTTCGGCTTTGTCTTTGCAATGTGGATGGCGCAAATTGAAAAATCGGAAGTTGCCAAACAAATTGATTTCGCCGCCGCGCGCGACGAAGGCTTAAAACATTTGGACGAAATTATTGCTAATTACGAAACGGAAATTTCTTTGCCGCGTGAAGATTTTCAAAAATATCTTTCCGAAAACATTTCTTATTCAATTGACAATTCGATGCGAAAAGGCTTGGAGCTTTATTTTGAACTGGCGCGCAAACACGGATTAATTGCGAAAAACAAATCCGTTTTGTTTTTGTGAATTTTAATTTATAAAGTTGTGAGGGAAACCCGTTTTACCAGTCTTAGATTAGGCGGCGGTTAAACATTTATAATCGGTATCGTCCACACCGTCAACATAACTTTTAATTTGCGACCACGTTAACCACATCGGACTTCCCTTATGCATCGGTTCAGGGTCGTGTATGAACACACCTGTGTCGGCAACGCCGCAAATAACCACAACATGACCGTGAGCGCCGTCCCACGTCTTATATCCTGCTGTCCAGATAGGTCCGTTTCTTGAAAGAACTGAATTTACGCTGTCAAAATTCATATCTACCGAAGACTTCTGCAGATTGAGCTGGGTGGCGAGCAATCCGTTCTGAAATGAGTACCAAATTCGGTTCTTCTCAAAGCGATCTTTGGTCATATCAACTTCCGCCGGATTTTTCATCGAGCCTTTTCCCGTTGCCTCTTGCCATCTAAATAACATTCTTGCGCTGACATACCAACAAACAGCGTCCGTTTGCTGAGGTATCAGAGGAACGTTGCCCACCTTTATAATAGCCATTTATTGTTCGCTCCTTTATTAACAAACTATAAAATTTTTGTCCCGATAAAATTTGCCTGGATGCCGGAAATTCAAACACGGCTTTATTTAAAACCGGAAACGCTTTCTTAAATGACTGAAATTAAAAAGAATTTTGCGAAAATCCTTTAATTAAAATTTCGCGCGAGTCTTAAATCGCCGCTCAGACGGGTTGATTAAAAAATAAAAAATATATTTGTAATTAAAGTATCAATTCTCCGGCATAAAATTTGTTACTGTCTTTAGCAGTCGGCTAAAGAGGCGGTAAAACGGCGGACTTTAGCCGAATTTATTGAAATATTTTTCGCAAACTGCGATTTTGATTGGCAAACTGAACAGAAAATTAGCCGCGAACAACCACGAAATCCAATCAAAAATAATTTTCGTGCTTTTTTGTGTTTGTTCGCGGCTTAGAAATTCCGTGATAAAATTATTTTAGTTATGAGCGATATTCAACCGATTTTAGATAAAGTTTTGGACGGCGAAAGGTTGTCTGCCGATGACTGCACGGCGCTTCTTGAAAGTTACGACATTGCGCGCATAGGCGCGGCGGCGCACGAAATTCGGATGCGGAAAAACCCGACCGATGTCGTAACATATATTATTGACCGCAACATCAATTACACAAATGTGTGCAACGTCGTCTGCACGTTTTGCGCCTTTTATCGCCGACCGGGAAAGCCCGACACATACGTTCATTCGATTAAAGAAATTGAAAAACGCATTGACGAAACAATTACCTTAGGCGGCACGGGCGTTTTGATGCAGGGCGGACTTCACCCGGATTTTAATATCGAATGGTATGAAAATCTGCTTTCGACACTTCACGCGAAATATCCGACGTTTCAACTACATTGTTTTTCGCCGCCGGAGATTCACAATATTTCTCTTATTTCCAAACTCGATTACGAAACGATTCTGTGCCGTTTGAAAGCCGCCGGACTCTATTCGATGCCGGGTGGCGGCGGCGAAATTTTAGACGACGAAGTTCGCAAAAGAGTTTCGACGAAATGCAACACGCAGGAATGGCTAGACGTAATGCGCGCGGTTCACAAAGTCGGGCTTCGTTC
>JALYZF010000144.1 GCA_030948995.1 Acidobacteriota bacterium | reverse complement strand
TTCAGCGCGCCGGGAACGGCGAAAACGTATTCCGGCGTGCAAATCAAAACTCCGTCCGCTTCTCTTAATCGGTTACGCAAATCAGCAACTTCCGGCGGCAACAATGCTCCTTCAAAATCCAAATCTGGATTGAACGCCGGCAGCGCGGATAAACCTTGATAAACTGAAATTGTTAAATATTCCGCCGCGAGTTCGGCGACGTTTTTGATTATTTTCAAGTTTGTTGACTGCGCCCGCAGGCTGCCTGAAACGGCTAATACATTTTTCATACAAGTTTTTAATGCTTCTGCAAATCAACCTTCAAGTTTTAAGGCGCTTTATCTTTAAGTCAAGACTATTTTGCGACTAAAAGCGATTTATAATTTTCCCGATGGACATACGCCAAAAACAAAATGCCCAGAAAAAGTGGTATCACAATCGGCAAACCGCTCGGCATTAAAAAAACGTTGATTAATAAAATATTGAGCGCAATAGGAAATATTAAAACGATTGCCAGAGTCACGAATCTGCCCGCGACAAAAGCTAGACCGCAAAGAAATTCAAAGGTTTTGGCAACGGGCATAATATAACCTGATGCGGTCAATCCGCCCATAAAAGTTTTAACGTTGCCGGTTAAATCCGGCTGCGGAACGAGATTTAAAAAATAAGTTACTGATGCAAAAAGAAACATCAATCCGATTAATGTACGAACGATAATTATTGCGATTTTCATATACTCTCCTGTTCAGGTTTGCAGCGTAAATTTGCTTTAAGATTAATATCCCGCCAAAAATCCGGCGGGATATTTTATTTACTGCTACCGCTTTGGCATTTTGCTGAAATCCATATACAACACGTTCCAGCGATGCCCGTCCAAGTTCTATCTGTGCGCTGCATAATGCAGCAATACGACGCCGCTATCGAAGCTTTCGCTTCCGACAAGTTTTAAATTCAAGCGATTCTCCGTTTTATGGAAAATCGGCATTCCTTTCCCTAGAATCACCGGCTGGACGACCAGATAATATTCGTCAATCAGATTCTCTTCAATTAGAGATGCGACGAAATCCGCGCCGCCGTAAACGACAATGTCTTTACCGTTTTGATTTTTCAGATTCTCAACCTCGTCGGTCAGATTTCCTTTTGCCAAAACGGTGTTTGTCCAAACGGATTTGTCGAGCGTTCGGCTGAAAACGACTTTCGGCGTATCTACCATCTTTTTAGCAAAGGCGAATTCAGGACTTTCCGGCTGATTGTTCGCAATATTTTCCCAGTAATTTACAAAGCCGTCAGTCATTTTTCTGCCCATTAAAAGCGTGTCGGAACCGTCAATATCAATTAAAGAGTTCAGACGCTCTCTACCTTCCTTACTCCGAATCATCCAATCTGATTCGCCGTTTGGACCCGCGACGAATCCGTCGAGCGACATATGCATTTGTAATTTTAGTTTTCTCATTTTTTTATTCTTCCCCGAACTGTTGTAAAAGTTTGCCCTAAGCCTTCGGCATCTTGCTCGAATCCATGTACAGCACGTTCCAGCGATGCCCGTCCAAATCGGCAAAACTGCAGCCATACATCCAGCCTTGAATTTCTGCCGGCACGCTGAAAATCGCGCCGCCCGCTTCAAAAACTTTTCTTGCCGTCTCGTCTACTTCTTCGCGGCTTTCGGCGTCAAACGAAATTAAAACTTCCGCGCCTTTTGAAGCATCCGAAATTTCGCTTTTCGTAAAATTTCTAAAAGTTTCTTCCGCGAAAAACGCCACAGTCATTTTCTTTTCGCCAACGCTAAAACAAGCCATCTCGCCGCTCGTGTGTTGTTCGTTTAAAGAAAAACCTATCCGGCTGAAAAATTCCTTTGTTTTACCCAAATCCCTGACCGGAAAATTGAGCCACATTTCTTTTGTCATTTTATTTCTCCTGTTTGAATGCCTTTATTTACTCGGATTCAGGTCGAAGTTAACCATCCACAGAATGCCGAATTTATCGACGCACATTCCGAAATACTCGCTCCAAAAAGTTTTAGCGAGCGGCATCGTAACTTTGCCGCCTGCAGCGAGTCCATTGAAAAGCCTTTCCGTTTCTTCGCGGCTTTCAGTGGCGATAGAAATGGAAAAATTGTTGCCGGTTTTTATCTCGTGACACATAGATTCCAAGATGTCAGCGCCCATCAAAACGTTTTCATTGCCGATTGGCAGCGCGACGTGCATAATTTTCTCTTTTTCACCGTCCGAAACCGCAGGAAAACCAGACTGGTTGGGAATGTCACTGTAACGTACAAAAGTAGCGAATTCGCCGCCGAAAATCGATTTGTAAAAATTAAACGCTTCTTCGGTATTTCCCTCGGAATGCAGATATATATTGATTATTGCCATTGTTTTTTATCTCCTTAATTATTGTTTCACAGATAAGACAATTTCTTATCGTCTTTACACTATACCTTAGAAATGAGATAATGCGCGGTGTATAAATGACTTTTTTGCGGGCTGTTTGCGACAAAATTTTCGTTTGTTTTTAAATTATGAAACACGTTTCGATACTCGTGCCAGAATCGGCGGTTTTAGCGGCAATCGACGACCCGCGCCACGTTTTTTCGCAGGTCAACAGCTTTTATAAGCAAGCAGAAATGCCCGATGTTTTCGATATAAAATTTGTTGGTTTGTCGAAAGAAGTCAAACTTCACAACAACGCGTTTACCGTTCACACAGATTTGCTTATTGAAGAGGTAAAGAAGACGGATTTAATTTTTATACCGGCATTTGTCGGCGATTTGAAAACCGCCGTCGAAATAAATAAAGCTTTTATTCCCTGGCTCGTCCGGCAGCGCGAAAAGGGCGCGGAAATCGTCAGCCTGTGCGTCGGCGCGTTTCTTCTGGCAAAGACCGGACTGCTCGACGGACAAAAATGTTCGACGCACTGGCGGGCGGCAGACGAATTCAGGCAGATGTTTCCAGGCGTTCATCTCGTCACGGACAAAATAATCACCGAAGAAGACGGCATTTATACGAGCGGCGGCGCGACTTCTTATTATAATCTGCTGATTTACCTAGTCGAAAAATTTACAAATCGCGAAACGGCGATTCGCACCGCCAAAGTCTTTGCCATAGATTTTGAGCGCGACAGCCAATCCTCATTTATTATTTTTAAGGGACAGAACCGGCACTCGGACGAAGAAGTTAAAAAAGCACAGGATTTCATCGAGAACAACTTTCAGGACAAAATTACGATTGACGAATTATCTTCGCAAGTCGCTCTCGGTCGCCGCAGTCTAGAACGCAGATTCAAAGAAGCGACCAATAACACCGTCGCCGAATACGTCCAGCGTGTGAAAGTCGAAGCCGCGAAAAAGTGTTTTGAAACCAGCAGAAAAAGCATTACCGAAGTGATGTTCGATGTCGGGTATTCGGATACTAAGGCTTTCCGGGGAACATTTAAAAAAATTACGGGAATGACGCCGGTTGATTATCGGAAAAGATACAGTAAAGAGTTATAAAATTTTATCGTTTTGGAAATCATCGTGAACTGAAACTTTTTAAAGATTTCACGATAATAAATTCTTCTATAATTAAAAGCCTACTTTTCTGACGGCGAATACGATTGCTTTTCTTCTTGAGCGGAATGTTTCTTTTATCTACGCGCAAGTTAACGGTTTATATCCTGCCCGGCTTCGAGTCGCTTCAGCAGCTCATTGAGATCGCTTTTCTGATTAGGCGGAGCAACTGCGAGTGCCTCTCTGATTTCATTTTTCGCATCATCAAATCTGCCCTGCGCGCTGTACATCCGGGCGAGTCCTTCATGCACGAACCATTGGTCGGGATGGTTTTTCGCATTTTCGCGGAAAATTGTGAATGCCTCCTCGTTACGCTTTGCAGTCATCAACTCCAGAGCGAATTGATGAATCTGGAACGGCGTGGCGATGTCCAGCGCTTTTTTCTGCGCCGATGCCGCTTCTGTCTGGCGATTAAGCGCTGTTAAGACCCTCGACTTCGTCATTTCGTTGTCGTAGCGATCTTCATTATCAATTGACTTTTCTGCATACGCTAGCGCGTCATCGAGATCGATTTTTTCCGCAAGCAGATAATTAGCCGCGTCGTTCCAGCTTATCCATGTGTAGCGTGAAAGCGTGCGAAACTGTCGCTTCAGGCTTTCTCGCGTCATTTCGTGGACATCGACTGCGACCTTAAAGGGAACTTCGATTTTCTCCCATTTCAGTTCAACCATTGCCGAATCCGGTTGAAGTTCTTCAAACTCAAAAGTGAGGGCATTATGCATATCCGCAGGTTTGGGCTTGACTGTTATTCGGAGCGCATCTTCCGTCGGGTCGTAGGTAAAAGAACCCCAAGACGTTGAATTCTTCGAAAAAATAATCGTCCATTGATCAGCGTTCGGGATTGTGTGCAGCCCGTAACTTCCCCGGTCGAGCGGCTTGCCATCAATCATTACCGGATCGCTGAACGTAATCGTGGTGTTAGTATTCGCGCCGGTGCGCCACACCTTTCCGTAAGGAACCAAACCGTCCCAAATCTTGCGATTATTTACGAGCGGTCGGGAATACTTGATAGTAATATTGCTGACTCCAATTCTTTGCGTAACCTCTGCGAATTGGCTCTTGAGCGGCAGGTCGAGTACGAACGATTGCGCCGGGGTTACAACTAACGCGGCTGCCATCAACAGGCAGAACAAAAATCCCTGCAAAACTGCTTTATACATTTGTAATTATCTCCTCGATTCTTGTTTTATAGATTCGCCGTTTCAATTATCATTGCCGGCACTCTTAAGTGTAGTGGAATTTCGCGCGCTTTTATCGGATTCATCTTTCACCCGCATGTCTGTCGCAATCCAGTTCACTTCCCAAGTCTTGCCGCCGTCATCAGAGAATGCCTGTTCAAAATGGCAGGAATTCGGAGTAATATCCGAGATAATGAATCGAACGAAGATAGCTCGCCCGTTTAATGTTTCCTGGTCGAAAAACTCGCCGCGCCCGTTTTTGAACTCGCCGATTGTCGGCTGGCTCATCACGCCGCCGCTGATGTTGGCAAAATTAAGACTCCACTGGCGAGAATCGGGATTGTATAAACGCAGACTTAATGCTTTTATGCTGCCTGCTGAACCGGAAACATCGAGTTCCACCAGATTGGCATTTCCATTCCAAACCTTTCTGACAACCGTTGTCCCTTCATATTCGACCCATGTCGTCGAGCCGGTCAAAGGATGCAGAAGTCTTTTCAGGTGAGTTTTCCAGGTGCCAATCTCGAAATCAAAATCATGTTGCTCATCTTTCGGCGCAGGTGAAACGCGAGATATGTTTTGGGGTGCGTCTGATTTTTGCTGTGCAGTTGCATTAAAGGGTATTAAGAAGACAGCCAAAATAATAACCGACAGCAAAACCCTAGTATTTAATAAAATTATCTTTTTCATAATTAAAAGTTTTCAATTAATTTGATAGTCACTATTTTTGCAACAAAAAGGATTTCTCAGTCGGATAAACGATGAGCGTGTTTTTTATCGTTACCAAATCAGCCATTTCGCTTTTTAATTCATCATTCATTTTGGAATCAACGTCTTTCATTCTTGTTTGGTATTCAAATTCATTTTTATAAAAAGTTATCTGAACCAGAAGGTTTTTATCCTGAAAAACTGGTAAACCTGTAAAGTCATTTGGAAGTGTTTCACTCGTCCAAAATGATGCATTTTCTATTTTTGAAGTGTTTAAAATCGCAGCATATTTCTTTTTGACAAACTCGATCAGCTTTTCCCGCTTGGTGTTGGAAGTATAAAAATCTACAACGGCAATGCCTTTCTCTTGCCCGAACCAATTACTGTTAAAACTGAAATCAGCGTCATTTGAACTGTCCTTTAAATTTAATGGTTTCAAAAGATATACATTGTCATTATTAAGCAGCATCGAGTTAGCTTGGCTTTTGTGCTGCTTCCAGGAAGGAGAGTCGTAATAAAAATCGTTTAAGAATTTATATCTGGCAGGCATATCCTTAAAACCGCGAATCCAAAAGAAGTTATCATCCGCTCCCTTTACCCTGTATTGACCTAATGTATATCCGCCAAGTATATTCTGTGATCGGGTAAAATTTTCTTCAAACAAGTCAATAAATTCATCGCGGCGACCTTGCCTGATAAGATAATTACGTAATTCGATTACTTTAATATTTTGATTTGCATTGAGATTCGGCAATTCATCGTTTCCGATTCCGGTAGAATTCCTTTTTTCGCTAAATACACTTTTGTTTATATTATTTAAATTTTGAGAAAATGATCCAATCGGGATCATGGGGACTATAAGAAATAACAAAGTATATTTTAGGGTTGTCATAGAATTTAATTTGTAGTTCATTGCCTGTAGAAGGCAGCAAATCACTGCTTAAACTTTGTCTGTTAGTTTACTGAAAACCTTGTACTGGCGAGCTAATCTATCTAAATTAAAAGCTATCCTATTGTTTGGGCAATAACCGGTTGAACCCCCGCTAAATTTACGACAAGATTTTGTGGTGTCGTTATTTTGTTTGATCCATTTGAACAATAAATACAAGCAATTTCACTTTGCAATAGCTAAAGTGTGAGTTATTTTATAGCTAATCGGACTTCCTGCAAGTGCCACTTTTAAACAAAACTATCAGACCATTTAGTCGGTTATTTTATAAGACAAGGATAGAATTCCTTTCATTGCTCTACTCTATTTGAATACTTCCTCGGCGTTAGATGGGCAACAATTATGAAATTTATATCCAAGACATATTTCGAGCAGCATATTCGGTGAATGCGAAATTTCTGTGATGACGGCAGCAAGTTTGAACATGTACCCCAAAACGTGCCAAAAATACTTCGCATAAATAAAGCAACTATGCCGAAGCGTAGTTGCTGTTTTTGTTTAAGTGTCTGAAAACACTTATAGTTAAGCCATGTCTGGAACACAGAATTTTAGCCTGTCACGTTGGAGGTCGCGGGTTCGAGTCCCGTCGGCTCCGCCATTAATCTCTTTATTATCAGTGATTTCCGAGCCGTCTCCTTGACGGCTTTTCTTATTTTCAGCCGACGTAGCCAAAACGTGCCAGAATCGCTGTTACTTAACTCATCTAAGAGTTTACCGGCAATCAATTCGGTCGTTTGCCGCGAAAACTTCGGCGACAAATGCTTATATCTTTCCAAATCCTCGCTGCGGTGTCCGATCATCTTTTTAATTTCAAAACGCGATTTCGCTTTTGGAAATGGAGTGCGAAATATGAACTGACTTGAGGATAATTTATAATTGGAAAAGGTATCAATTGTTGAAAAGCGCGCCTAAGAATTTCGCACTCTGTGTATTTTGCGAAATTCTGAAATTAATAAACCTGCCTTTCCATATTTAAGGTATTAATCTTGGAGTTTTCCAGCCTTTAATTTCTAACTTTGAATTAAAGGTGAACAAAAAGATTTTATGAAAAGGGATTCTTCTCGCGTTTTCATTCGTTGGTATGTATATTCAGTCTTAATTATAAAACGAAGTAACGGAGTCTTGTAATGAATAAACTCAGAATTCAGGCGCATATTCGGAAGATGTTGAGTATAATTTCGATTCTTTTTGTTTTTATCTCGTCCCGACCGGCGTTTGCACAACAGCAATACGATGCGAACGCTTTTTCCGAGATGAAGTGGCGAATGATTGGACCGTTTCGCGGCGGGCGCGTCAACGGCGTTTCAGGCGTAGCAGGCGAGCCGAACACTTTTTATTTTGGCTCGGTCGGCGGCGGCGTTTGGAAATCAACAAACTCCGGCAGAACCTGGACGCCGATTTTTGATTCGCAACCCGTCGCTTCAATCGGCGCGATTGCGGTTGCGCCGTCAAATCCAAATGTTGTCTATGTGGGCACGGGCGAAGCCGATATGCGTTCGCAGATTTCCTACGGCAACGGAATGTATAAATCAACGGATGCCGGAAAAACCTGGACGCACATCGGTCTTGACGACACGCGCCAAATCGGACGAGTCATTGTTGACCCGAAAAATTCGAACCTTGTTTTCGTTGCCGCGCTCGGTCATGTTTACGGCGGCAATGCGGATAGAGGCGTTTTTCGCTCGAAAGACGGCGGAAAAACTTGGCAAAAAATCTTGTTCAAAAACGAAAACGTCGGCGCGATTGATTTGCAGCTTGACCCTCAGAATTCGCAAACGATTTACGCGACTTTGTGGAATACGCGCCGTCCGCCGTGGAGCATCTATCCGCCTTCATATGGGGCAGGCGGCGGAATTTTCAAATCAACCGACGGTGGCGACACTTGGAACGAATTGACGAACGGCGTCCCGACCGAAGGACAGGGAAGAATCGGAATCGCCGTAGCGCGAACGAATCCGAAACGCATTTACGCGATTATTGACGCCAAGGCGGGCGGGCTTTATCGTTCGGACGACGCGGGCGCGACTTGGACTTTAATTTCCGCCGACAAACGAATCTGGGGACGCGGCTGGTATTTTTGCAAAGTCGTCGCCGACCCGAAAAATCCTGACATCGTTTATGTTTCAAACACTTCGGTTTATAAATCAATGGACGCCGGAAAAACTTGGACGGCAATAAAAGGCGCACCCGGCGGTGACGATTATCATCAATTGTGGATTTCGCCCGAAGACCCGAACCGGATGATTTTGGCGAGCGACCAGGGCGCGATTGTTACCGAAGACGGCGCACAGACTTGGAGCAGTTGGTATAACCAGCCGATTGCAGAGCTTTATCACGTCGCCGCCGACAACCGTTTTCCGTATTGGGTAACGGGAGCGCAGCAAGATAGCGGCGCGGTCGGAACGCCCGTCGCCACAAATCACGCCGAGCTTTCAAACCGCGATTGGTCACCCATTTGCGCGGGCGGCGAATCCGGTTACACTGCGCCCGACCCGCTTCATCCTGAAATTTTATTCGGCGACAGAGTTACGCGATGCAACGTTATTACGGGCGAATCAAAGGACGTTTCGCCGGAAAAAACAATGACCGCTCCGGCGCGACACACTTGGACTTTGCCGCTTGTTTTTTCGCAAGCCGACCCGCATGCGCTTTATTACAGCAATCAATTTTTATTTAAGACGACCAACGGCGGCGAAAGCTGGACGCAAATCAGTCAGGATTTAACGCGCGAAAATCCCGGCGTTCCGCCGAATTTAGATGAAGCGACGGCTGCCGACGCGCCGAAAGACGCGCGGCGCGGCGTGATTTATACAATTGCACCTTCGCCTTTAAGAGCGCAGACAATTTGGATTGGAACGGACGACGGCTTGATTCAATTAACAAATGACGACGGCAAAACTTGGGCGAATGTTACGCCGCCGGAACTTTCCGCGTGGAGCAAAGTCGTGATGATGGACGCTTCGCATTTTGACGTGAACGAAGCGTTTGCCGCCGTTGACCGGCATCGCTTGACCGACAACGAGCCGTATATTTATCGCACGCGCGATGCGGGGAAAACTTGGCAGAAAATTACGAACGGCTTGCCGAAAGGCGTTTATTTGCAAACCGTCAAAGAAGACACACAAAGAAAAGGTTTGTTATTTGCCGGAACTGAGTTGGGCGTTTTTGTGTCGTTCAACGACGGCGACAATTGGCAGCCGCTTCAATTGAATCTGCCGCCGGTTTCGATGCGCGACCTTGTTATTCACAACGATGATTTAATTGTGGCGACGCACGGGCGAGGCTTCTGGGTTTTGGACGACATCACGTCGCTTCGTCAAATCAGCAACGAAGTCGTTAAATCCAGAGCATTTCTGTTTCGCCCCGCCGATGCTTTCGTTATTCCGCAACCGTCGGAAAACGGAACGCCGCAACCGCGCGACGAGCCGCTTGCCGAAAATCAGCCATACGGCGCAATCATCGATTACTACTTAAAGACAAGCACATCAAGCGCTGTTACATTGGAGATTTTGAATCCGGCGGGCGAATCGCTTCGCCGTTATTCGAGTGAAGATAAAATTACTCCAATCAATCCCGACACGCTCGACATTCCGGCTTTCTGGGTAAAAACGCCGCCGCAGCTTTCAACAACTGCCGGAATGCATCGTTGGGTTTGGGATTTGCGCCCGACACCGCCAGCCGATAAAAACGCGGGCGCGTCCCGGCGCGGAGCAGCGCCTGTTTTGCCCGGAATTTACACAATCAAATTAACCGTCGGCGGCGAAATCTATACTCAAGAACTCGCCGTAAAATCAGACCCGCGCATTAAATAGAGGCTGAAAAGCTGTCTAATAGATTGTAAAATTTGTTCGATTCTGGAAATGAAATTTTATTGAGCCGCGCTGCAAAACAAAACCAGATATGAATGCGTAAAAGTTGACGGCAAACGTTATGAACATTATTTTTCGACGTGATTAACAAAAACCATATGAACAAAATCGCAATCCGCTTTTTATTTTTGAGTCTGTTTACGCTGATTTCGGCTTTCGCCGTTTGCGCCCAAAACTCTGCGCCGCCTGATGACGAACCGGATTTCATTGTTCCGGCGCGCCCGACGGTTTCCAATCCGGCAGAATTTCAGAGACCGGGCGTTTTGCAGCTTGAGTTCGGCTACAACGCAAATTTTCACGCTACGGGGAACTATAAATATCAGCAGGACGCACCGCTCGCGCTACGGTTTGCCGCCAGCCGCCGATTGCTGCTCGAACTCGATACCGACAACCCGTATTCGCAAAAGGATTTGAGCGGCGCGAGAAATACGGGAGCGGGCGATACGCAGCTTGGAATTCAGGGGGTTTTGCAACCGGAAAACGAATCTCGTCCCGGAATTGCCGTTGCCTATTATATAAAACTGCCGACGGCAAGCAGCGCAAAAGGTTTGGGAACAGGACGGGTTGACCACAATTTCATTGCTCTAGCGAGCAAAAAAATCGGGCAGACAACCGTTGATTTTAATGCAATTTATTTATTGGCTGGGCGGACAAGCGGAAAAGGATTCGCTTCGAGCGGGCAGGCAGCGCTGGCGGCATCGCGTAACCTGACAAAACGCTTCGGGGTGCAGGGCGAAATTAGCGGTTCGAGTCGCAACGATTTACAGTCTGGGGCGATGTTTGGACTAGGTGTTATAACTTATCAAATTAACCGGAGATTGGTTTTCGACAGCGGTTTGCGGCTTGGTCTAACATCGGGCGCACCGCGCGCCGGAGTCGTTGCCGGTGTTACTGTTGGAGTAGCTGACTTATATAAAAAATATCGCCACTGATTTTTAATCTTTTTGCACGTGAAAAATCAATTTTCGGTTTCGATTTATTTATGTTAAAAACGCCTGTTTATATCAAAAATTTGCCGATTATGTACACGGAGACAAATCTTTGTCAGGGAACGAACGGCGGGTGACTCGACCGTTTGTAATTTACAAACCCTAAAGGTGAAATGAAAAGGGAGTTTTATGATTGAAATAAAAGTGGATGGAGATAAAGTCGTTTTCGAGGTGGAAGGATGGGACAAGTTGTGGTCTTTAAGAAGCCGCCTTGAAATTCCGCTTGCACATATTAAAGATGTTCATGCCGACCCGAAGCCTGCGATGGGTTGGTTTGACGGCTTAAAATTAGCTGGCACGGCTCTTCCCAACATATTTAAAGCGGGAATATTTTATCAGGAAGGCGATTTAGTTTTTTGGGACGTTCACAATCCTGAAAAGACAGTTGTCGTCGAGTTAGATCATGAACATTTCGCCAAGCTAATTATCGAAGTCGCCGAACCAGATACGGCAGTTCGTCTGCTTGAGGATGTGATTTCCCAAAGGCGCGCCTGACAAATTATTTGAGATACACAATAATGCCTCTGGTTGTGAAATATCGCGCAACGGTGTTGAGTAAGCGCCGGCAAAATTTTATTAAAAAAAGGTGTTAGATAAATTAACACCTTTTTCTCCTGCAATCATTACAAGAAACGAATTTAATATCCCAAAATAACCCGACGAAGAATACTTATACCGTTATTGTTTGTGTTACGACGATTCCGATTACCGTAACGACCATTGTTATAGTAGCCGTTGTTTTGCGCTTCATCAAAGCCTTGTAAAAAGGCTTGGCGATAAATCTGCTTATACTCGTCTTTACTTCCAAGCCGGGAATTATATCCGTTAGTTGCGTGTTTGTATTCGGAAGTTCCTTGCGGATTATTATGCCGTTCGCGCGCATCTTCTTCGCCTTTTCTTAAGCCGTCGTTATATCCGTTTTGCTGGGCAATTCGGTAAATATCATTTCTATATCCACCGTTATTACCATAACCGCCATTTCGACCGTATCCGCGATTATCGCGGTATTGTGCAGACGCAGAAGTATTAGTCAAAAGAATAAACGCAAAGACTAACGATAATACAAAACCAAATTTTTTTAAGCTACCAAGATATTTTTTTGTGTTCATAATAAATAAACCTCCTATATTAATTCCGAATAAATGCAAGCATTATGCCATACTATATAAAACAAATAATTGCAATAATTCTTTAAGTCGGTGTATTTTATTAAAGTTTAATTTAACACTAAAAGGGGTATCAGTATTCGCATTTGATACATGTTTTGACCCCTGAATAAAGCGGCGCTCGATGATATCAATCCAGACTTGAAACGCTAAACTTGTTTTGGAGAGCGTTAAATAATTTATGCAGACGACTGTGCGTTCATTTGAATCCGAAATTTATTTCCTGAAATGAGGCGCTACTGCGATTGTGCAGAATAGACCGAATGCTAATAAAAATCAGCAACGAACCCTAAGAACAACATCCGCACTAGCTTTTATGAAATGATTGAATCGGCTGTCGACATCAATTATGATAGGTAATTATTATGAAAATGAACCGTCGAAATTTCCTTGTTTTGTCATCTTCAGCAGCTCTGCTAGCGCAAACCGTTCAAAATTCTCCGGCACAGAGTAAAAAAACTTCCGCTGCCGCCAAGCCGTTTTCCGCTAATGGAAGAAAGGTTACTGTTTACACAACGGCGGAGAAAAGTGATTATCGAATCACCGTCACCGATACGTTGACTTTTAAGGAAATCGGACAGCCTCTTGAAACTCAAATCTGTGTCTTTATTGACCCCGCGAAAACAGGTCAAACTTTTTTGGGAATCGGCGGCGCGCTGACCGATGCTGCTGCCGAAACTTTCGCCAAATTGCCGGCTGATAAACAACGGGAAATTCTAACGGCATATTTTGATACCAAAAAAGGAATCGGCTATACGTTTGCGCGAACCAATATTCACAGTTGCGATTTTTCGAGCGAAAGTTATACGTATGTTACCGAAGGCGATAAAGATTTGAAATCCTTTAACGTCGGTCACGACAGGCAATTTCGCATTCCTTTTATCAAAAAAGCGATGACGGCGGCAGGCGGAAAACTTAGCATTTTCGCTTCTCCGTGGAGTCCGCCCGCATTTATGAAAGACAACGGTAATATGCTCAAAGGCGGTAAACTCAAACCGGATTACTATCAGGCTTGGGCAAACTATTACACAAAATTTATCAAGGCATATCAAAAAGAGGGTATTCCGATTTGGGGAATTTCGATTCAGAATGAACCAATGGCGACACAGACATGGGAATCGTGCGTTTACACCGCGGAAGAAGAGCGAGACTTTCTGAAAAACTATCTCGGACCGACAATGAAAAAAGAAGGCTTGGGCGATAAGAAAATCATCGCGTGGGACCATAACCGCGATTTGATTTATCAACGCGCCAGCACGATTTTAGAAGACGCCGAAGCTGCCAAATACGTCTGGGGCATCGGCTTTCACTGGTATGAACCGTGGAGCGGCGGCGAACCTATGTTTGATAATTTGAAACTGGTGCATGAAACATTTCCAAATACCAACCTGATTTTTACCGAAGGATGCGCCGATTCTTTTAATCCGTCGAAACTCGGCGATTGGAGTTTGGGCGAACTTTACGGGCGTTCGATGATTAATGATTTTAATAATGGCACTGCTGCCTGGACGGATTGGAATGTCCTTCTTGATGAAAAAGGCGGACCCAATCACGTCGGCAACTTTTGCTTTGCGCCGGTTCACGGCGACACGAAAACCGGTCAGATTACCTATACAAATTCGTATTACTACATCGGACATTTTTCCAAATTCATTCGTCCCGGAGCAAAAAGAATCATCAGCTCGCCGAGCCGAAGCGCGCTCATTTCCACAGCGTTTGTCAATACGGACGGTAAAGCGGCGGTTGTGGTGATGAACAGGAGCGAGAAGGAAATTCCTTATTATTTATGGATAGCAGGTCAAGCCGTTCAAACAAACAGCCCGGCTCATTCAATTCAAACTCTCGTGTTCTAAAGATTCTGTTCTGCGCTTAATGCGTCGAAAAATCCTGTTGCCAAGTCTTTCTGATTGGATGCGCTTCGGTATTGAATATGAATTTTTTGAAATCCAAAGTTTTCGGCGGCGGAAAGAGAGTAAATAATAATATTTTAAAGTTTCAGCAAACAGAAAACTCTGCATCGAATCGCTCTTTTCCTTGGTCACGACGCCCAAGCGTTTTTTTGTAACCGTTCCAAGCGTGCAAAAATTCGCTTTTTACCTGACCGGCAAGCTGTTTTTTATCAATTCTTTGTTTTGATTGAGCAAAAAGCGGCGAAACGGTTGCCTAATTAAAAAGGACCGACGCTGAAACTTTTAGTTTTGATAATTTCATAATTTTGCCAATGCTTTTTGTATTTTGCTTTTTCTTCAAACCTTCGGCTTATCGCTCATAAAAAACGTCAATTTCCCGCCGTTCATAATTTCCCGGTGCGTGATGTAATTGCGGTTAATTTGTTTTCCGTTGACTAAAACTTTTTGCACGTAAATATTTTTGTCCGTCTGATTATTTGCTTCAATAGTTAGAGTTTTGCCGTTTTCGAGTTTCAAAATCGCCGTCTTGATTGCCGGACTGCCGAGTTGATACTGGTCTGATGCGGGCGCGACCGGGTAAAAGCCGAGCGAGGAAAGCAGAAACCACGCCGACATTTGCCCGCAATCGTCGTTGCCGCCGAGACCGTCGGGCGCGGCGTGATATTGATTTTTCAAAATCATCCGCACCCTTTCTTGAGTTTTATACGGCGCGTCCGTCCAATTATAGAGATATGCAACATGGTGCGAAGGCTCGTTGCCGTGAACGTAGCCGCCGATGATGCCTTCGCGTGTAATGTCTTCGGTTTCGGCGAAAAATGCGTCGGGCAAACGCATCGTGAAAAGCTCGTCGAGATGCGCCGCGAACTTTTGTTTGCCGCCCATCATTTCAATCATTTCGTCGGGATTATGCGGAACGTATAAACTGTAATTCCAAGAGTTTCCCTCAATAAAACCTTGCCCTTCGGTTTTGAGCGGGTCAAATTTTTCGCCGAATTTTCCGTCGCTCATTTTCGGGCGCATAAAACCTGTGGAAGCGTCGTAAACATTTTTCCAGCTTTCCGAACGCTTTGAAAATTCGTTGTAAACGTCCATTCTATTCAGCTTTTTCGCTGCCTGTGCGATGCACCAATCGTCATAAGCGTATTCGAGAGTTTTCGAGACGGACGAAGAATTTTTATCTTCCGGCACGTAGCCGAGTTTCATATAAAATTCCAAGCCGTCATAGCTAGCGTGATGCGCGGTTGCGACCATTGCATCAAGCGCGTGTTTCGCGTCAACGCCTTCGACGTTGCCTTTGACAATCGCGTCGGAAATAACCGAAACCGAATGATAGCCAATCATACACCAATTTTCGTTGGCGTAATGCGACCAGACAGGCAGCATTTTATGCGCGCTCTGGTCGTAATGCGCGAGCATCGAATTGACCATATCGCGGTTGCGCGCCGGTTGAACGATATTGAAAAACGGATGCAGCGCGCGATAAGTGTCCCAGAGCGAAAAGGTCGTATAATTCGTAAAACCTTTCGCCTCGTGAACATTTTGGTCGAGTCCTTTATATTTGCCATCCGCATCCATATAAACCGTCGGGCTGATAAAAGCGTGATACATCGCCGTGTAAAAATTGACTAAATCATCTTTTGTTTCCGCAGTAACAGCGATTTTCCCGAGTTCTTTGTTCCACAGATTCTGTCCTTCTCTTTTAACTTTTTCAAAATCCCAATCCGGCGTTTCGTTTTTTAAGTTATTCATCGCCCCTTCGGTCGAAACAGGCGAGAGGGCGAATTTTATTTTAATTTTTTCGTCTTTCGCGGTTTTGAAATCAAAATAGACGCGAATTTGCTCGCCCGCCATTTCGGGAAAGTTTTTCGTCTGGTCAAATTTACGCCAGAAGCCTTTATAGGCGGCGGGCTTGAAATCTTTGAAACCGTAGCCGGTAAAAGGCTTTGAGAATTCCATCGCAAAATAAACCGTCCTTGTTCGCGCCCAGCCGTTTGTTTGCCGGTAGCCGACAATTGTATGGTCATTTTCTACTCGCACAAAAGTCCAAACATTTTTGCCGTCGTAATTGTAAATGCCGTGCATTAAATCGAGAATAATATGCGCGTTGTCCGATTCGGGAAAAGTGTATTGATGAAAACCGACGCGCGTTGTGGTCGTCATTTCGGCGAGAATATTGTCGTCGTCCAGTTTTACTTTGTAATAATTCGGCTCGGCAACTTCCGTAGAATGCGAGAAAGCCGAACGAAACCCGCTTTTCGGATTATTTTTATCGCCCGGCTCAAGCTGCAAATCGCCTAACGTCGGCATAATCAGAAAATCGCCCAAATCCGAATGCCCCGTGCCGGAAAAATGCGTATGCGAAAATCCGACAATCGTTCGGTCGTCGTAATTGTAACCGGCGCAGTATTTATACGTCTCTTTGTTGTATTTGCCGCCGATTAAATAAGGCTGCTCGTCGGTATCGGGCGAAAGCTGAACCGCGCCGAACGGGACGGTCGCGCCCGGGTATGTGTGTCCCATTTTCTCGGTTCCGATTAAAGGATTAACATATTGAATGAACCGGTCAGATTTTTGCGCCATCAAATCCGATTGCGAAAATAATAAAACGAAGCAGATTAATATTTTTTTCATTTTTGATTACTGAAAGATTTTGCCGGCGGTGATTTACAATAATATCGAACGCCTTTTTTCTTTCGCTAGAATACGCCCAAGTCCGACGGCTATCAAAATTAAAAAAGCGATTGAGTTAAAATTAACTCAATCGCTTTTTCTGTCGTCGAATAATAATTTACGATTAACTAACCTTTTCTAAGCTCGGTCAAAACTTGTTTCGCCACTGCTTTTAATGTATCGAAAACGCCCGTGCCTTGCGAGGCGACGGCTTCAAAAACAGGCTCGCTCTTTTTTTGCAGTTCGGCGGCTAACTCTTCGGTCGGGACGACGTTCGGCAAATCGCGTTTGTTGAGTTGCAAAACATACGGAAGGTTCATTAAATCGTAGCCTTGCGATTGGAGATTTTCTTCCAGATTATAAAGAGATTCGACATTGGCATCCATTCGCTCTTCTTGAGAATCGGCAACGAAAACAACGCCGTCAACGCCTTTTAAAATCAGTTTGCGCGAAGCGTCGTAATAGACTTGACCGGGAACAGTGTATAGATGAAAGCGCGTTTTAAAGCCGCGTACCGTGCCGAGTTCGAGCGGCATAAAATCGAAAAACAAGGTGCGATCGGTTTCAGTCGCCAGAGAAATCAATTTGCCTTTTGCTTGCGGCGCGGTCGAATCGTAGATGTATTGCAGATTTGTCGTTTTGCCGCACAAACCGGGTCCGTAGTAAACAATCTTGCAATTAATTTCGCGTGAAGCGTAATTAATGAATGTCATAATTTTTCCGTAATAAAATTTATATTATTCCTAGCTGAAAAGGCTATCGATGTCGTCATCGGTAATTTCCGAGAAAAATGAATTTTGGTCAACTCTTTGTTTTTCAGAATCACGCATAATTTCGTCAAAAATCGTCGATATTTCATAACTTGCCTTTTTCGTCCGCAGCTTAACCAAGCCGAGCGTTGAGCGTTCGTCGAAAACCACGACGAGCAGACTTCTGCCGATGACGCTGATAAAAATGCTTTCACGCTCGCCTTCGTGAACGACCGCCGGAAAAACGTCTTCGCCGATGAGTTTTGCCATACTGGTCGTCGCCGCGACGTTGCCCGCCGCAAGGGAAGAAAAACTCGTCGTGTCCATATCGCCGATGTCGCCGTGAAATGTAATCGGTTGACCGTCGCGGTCAACAAGGAACACGGCGCGCGCGGCGCATTCGACACACAGGCGCGCTAAAACGGTTTTGATTTTATGAAATTGGTTTTCGTGTATAACAATGGGCGTTTCTGCCATGAAAGTTTTCTCTCTCGGGTTATTTGGTAATCGGAGGTAAGACGTTTTTGTAAGTTTTTCAAGTTTTCGGTTGGTTACGAAAATGCTTTGCGGTTGACTTAAGGCGGGTTTTCAATAAACCACTTTCCTAATCTAACACATCGGGCACATTTGCTTCAAGTATTTTTTGTTTTATATTTTCCGCCACTTGCCAAAGCCACCAAAGAGTTTGGCTAATATATTTTGCCGCAAAACTTTATTGCTTGATTCGACAAAAAAATGATAAAGTTTCTTTGAGTTTGACGCTTTAGCCGAAAACTCTTTAGATTTTCTCCCTTCCGAATTTAATTTTCCGCTTTGAATGGCTTGCCCGTTTTTGTTAAATTTCTGCAGAAGACAAATGAAAAACCATTTATTTTCCACCAATTCGCTCGGGTTGAATTTCGTTGCCATCGGCGGCGGCAACGGTCTTTCGACGCTCCTTTCGGGTTTGAAAAGATTTGTCGCAGCTGGCGAGACGGAAACAATTTGGCTGGAAAATCTTTCGGCAATCGTCGCCGTCTCTGACGACGGTGGAAGCTCTGGCAGACTGCGCGACGAACTGCAAATGCCGCCGCCCGGCGATATTCGCAACTGTATGGTCGCGCTGTCTGAAGACTCGCATCTGCTCTCGAAACTTTTTCAGCATCGTTTTCGCGGCAAAGGTGAGCTTGGCGGACACAGTTTCGGCAATCTTTTTCTCGCCGCATTGTCAGAAATTACGGGCGATTTTGCCGAAGCCGTAAAACTCTCTTCCGAGATTCTGGCAAGCAAAGGTCATATTTATCCGGCGACCGTCGCGGACGTTCGCCTTGCCGCAGATTTAGCAGACGGCTCGATTGTTCTGGGAGAGACGAACATCTCAAAAGTCGGAAACAAAATTAAACGTCTTCGCCTTGAACCGGAAGACTGTCATCCGCTGCCGGAAGTTCTAGCCGCGATTTATGAGGCGGACGTTATCACAATCGGACCCGGCTCGCTTTTCACGAGTCTTTTGCCGCCGATTCTCGTTAAAGGCGTCGGCGAAGCGATTGCCGAATCCGCGGCGTCGAAAATTTTTATCTGCAATCTGATGACGCAGCCGGGCGAAACGAGCGGTTTTTCGGCTCGCCGGCATCTGGAAATAATCCGCGAATACGCGCCGGAAATCGCTTTCGATTTTGTGCTGGTCAATAATTGTCCGATTAGCGCCGAGCAATCCGCAAATTACGCCGTCGAAGGCGCGCAGCAAATCGGCGTTCACAATTCAATCTCGCCGGCGACGATTGAAGGCGCGGAAATCGTTTATGGTAATCTATTGGACGAAGGTGAAAAAGTGCGTCATCACCCTGAAAAATTAGCGCGAGTCGTTCTTCTGTGCGCCTTGCAGCAAAATAAAAAAGCGGCGGTTTAGCCGCAGAAGAAATTAAAAAAGAAGAATTCAGCCGCAAATGCGCGTATATAAATGCGGCTTTACTCGTGAATTCTCTAGGAATTTTGCGTTCTCTGTGCCAAAATTCTTTTTATGGAAAACGTTTCCAACGAACAAAAATCACTTGACGTTCTGGTGTTAGCCGCAGGCTTGGGAACTCGTATGCGTTCGGATTTGGCGAAGGTTCTGCATCAGATTGACGGTCGCCCGCTGGTTAATCACGTTTGCCGCACGGCGCTCGCTCTTGCGCCGCGCAAAATTTACATAGTCATCGGACATCAGGGCGAAGACGTGAAAAAAGCCGTTTTAGAAGAACTCGACGAAGAGCATTCCGAGTTTGTATGGCAGCGAAAACAGCTCGGCACGGGCGACGCGGTCAATGCCGCGCGCGAGTTTTTGCAACAGGAAGACTCTACATTGCTAGTGCTTTCGGGCGACGTTCCGATGATACGCGCCGAAACTTTAGCCGCGCTCGTCCAACAGCATTACAATCATCGCGGTCGCGGAGCAGCCTGCACGATTCTTACCGTTCGGCTCGAAGACCCGACCGGCTACGGACGCATTATCCGCGATGAAGGCGGACTTTTCAGCCGAATCGTCGAGCAGAAGGACGCTTCGGAAGACGAGCGAAAAATAAAGGAAATCAATTCGGGAATTTATTGTTTTAACGCGAAAAAACTTTTCGCCGCATTATCGAGCGTCCAGAACAACAACGCGCAGGGCGAGTATTATTTAACGGATGTTCCGGCACTTCTGCGTGATGCGGGCGAAGATATTTCGCTTTATAATCACGCCGACACGCGCGAAGTTGCGGGCATAAACAACCGCGCCGAGCTTGCCGATTTGGAACGCATTCTGTCGCGCCGCACCGTCTCGCGTATGATGCTTGACTACGGCGTAACATTTATCGACCCGAAAAATTCATACATCAGCGAGCAGGCAAACATCGGGCGCGACACGGTAATTTATCCGAACGTCTCAATCGAAGGCGAGAGCGTAATCGGCGACGGCTGCACGATTCGGCAGGGAACGCGCATTACAAATTCGCGCGTCGGACACGCCGTAACGATACTTGACAACTGCGTCATCACTGATTCGGAAATCTCAAATTCCTGCACTGTCGGACCGTTCGCGCATCTGCGCGGACATGCGAAAATGGAAGAAAAATCAAAAGTCGGAAACTTTGTCGAGCTTAAAAAAACAATTCTCGGACGCGAATCGAAAGCGAGTCATCTGACTTATCTGGGCGATGCGACCATCGGCGAAAAAACCAACATCGGCGCGGGAACAATCACTTGCAACTATGACGGCAAAAATAAAAATGCGACGGAAATCGGCAACAACGTCAAAATCGGCTCGGACACAATGCTGGTTGCGCCCGTCAAAGTCGGCGACGGCGCGGTAACGGCGGCTGGCTCGGTTGTAACAAAAGACGTTCCCGCCGATTCGCTCGTCGCGGGCGTTCCGGCGCAAGTGAAAAAGAGTTTGAAAGAAGAATCTCAATTAACCGCCGAAGCGTCTAAAGAATAGTTTTGTGATAAAATTTGTTTCGGAGACATAAAGGTTATGACCAAAAAGGCAAAAGTCATCAAAGAAATAAAAATCGAGCGACCGGAACGGATGAAACTTTCGGCTGAAGAATCTTTGAAGCGAAAGGAGAAATTTATTGCCACTATTCGCTAAAGGAAGAATTGAAGTTTATCTGCTTGGTTTTTTCAAAACCTACCTTTCAAAATTCACTACAAACATTCAAACTTGAAATTATGAAAAAGCAAATTTTGATTAGTTTATTTTTGCTTACGATTTTTTTTGTTGGAAATATCTTTTCACAAATAGCATTCACTTCGGATAAAGTAATTTTCAAAAAACTTAATTTTGGTTTTTGTTCTCAAGGTGAGCAGGATGATTTTCCTAGACTAAATCATCACAGCGAGTTACTTTTAGAAATATTCAAATCAATCAGCTCCAAAGAAGGCTCATTTGAAGTTGATGGAAGAGCTAAACAAATCATATTCAGCGATACGCAAATCAAGATAAAAAACTTTAAGGATATTGTTAGCTTGATAGATGAATCTATTACTGAATCTTCCAGCAGAAATAAATGCACAAGAGAAACGAAAGTAACATTATTTCTTCATCAAATTGATTAAACAAAAATTGTAAAAATATGTGTGGAATTGTCGGATACGTTGGAAATAAACAAGTCGTGCCGCTCATTATTGACGGTCTGCGAAAACTCGAATATCGCGGTTACGATTCGGCAGGCATTGCCGTCGTTGACGAAAATCACGAAATGTCTCTGCGCCGTGCCGAAGGCAAACTTCGCAATCTCGAAGAATGCATCAGGTTAAATCCTCTGGACGGAAATTACGGCATCGGGCATACGCGCTGGGCGACGCACGGGCGTCCGACCGAAGAAAACGCGCATCCGCATCGGGATTGTTCGGGCAAAATAGTCGTCGTGCATAACGGCATTATCGAAAATTACGTGCCGCTCAAGCAGAAACTTCAAGCCGAAGGACACGAATTTAAGACGGAAACCGATACGGAAGTTGTCGCGCATCTTGTAGAAGAAGAAATGAAATCGGGCGCGTCGTTTGAAATGGCGGTGCGCGCGACCGTCAAACAATTGCACGGAATTTTCGCGCTTTCGATAATTCATTCGGACGAAGCAGACACGATTATCGCCGTCCGCGAAGGCGCGCCGGTCGTTATCGGTTTGGGCGACGGAGAATTTTTTGTCGCATCGGATATTCCGCCGATTTTGCAGCACACGCGCGACGTTTTTTATTTGGGCGAAAAGGAAATCGCCGTTTTAACGAAAGATTCGGTGCGCGTTACGGATTTTGACGGCAACGTCGTCGAGCCGAAACAGCAGCGCATCACTTGGGACCCGATTGCGGCGGAAAAAGGCGGCTTTAAGCATTTTATGCTCAAAGAAATTTACGAGCAGCCGCGCGCCGTCCGCGACACCGCGCAAGGTCGAGTTTCTTTGGACACGGGCAAAATTTATCTTGATTTAGCAAATATTTCAGAAGACGACCTTCGCCAAATCTCTTCAATCACGATCGCCGCCTGCGGCACTTCTTGGCACGCCGGAATTGCCGGAAAATATATGATTGAACAGATGGCGCGCGTGTCTGTAGAAGTTGATTACGCATCGGAATTTCGTTATCGCAATCCGGTTTTAAATGAAAACACGCTTTTAATCGTTATCTCACAATCGGGCGAGACAGCCGACACGATTGCCGCGATGCGCGAGGCTAAAAAGTTCGGCTGTAAAGTCCTTGCGATTTGCAACGTGCAAGGCTCGATGATTCACCGCGAAGCCGACGGCACGGTTTTGACAAACGCGGGACCGGAAATCGGCGTCGCTTCGACAAAAGCATTTACGTCGCAAATGATTGCGCTGTATCTTTTCGCTTCTTACTTGGGGCAATTGCGCGGGAAAATTGACGAATCTCAAGCGAAATATCACGCGCAGCAATTAGCCGAACTTCCCCTGAAAATCGAACGCCTTTTAAGCGACGCCGATTCAATCGAAGAGCTGTCGAAAGAGTTTTTCCGCTCGCAGGATTTTCTTTATTTGGGGCGCGGCATAAATTTTCCCGTCGCTCTCGAAGGCGCATTAAAGCTCAAAGAAATCAGCTACATTCACGCCGAAGGCTATCCGGCGGGCGAGATGAAACACGGACCAAACGCACTGATTGACGAAAAACTGCCCGTCGTTATTATCAACACGCGCGAGGAAGGCAACGCCGCATCTGAACTGCGATACGAAAAAACTCATTCAAACATCGTCGAAGTAAAAGCGCGCGACGGAATTATTTTGTCAATTTTAACCGAAGGCGACGAGATGTCGTCGGTCGTCTCAAATTACGTCGTCGAAATTCCGCAGGTTTCGGATTTTCTCGCTCCCGTTCTGTCAATCGTGCCGTTGCAGCTTCTTGCGTATCACATCGCCGTCCGCCGCGGCTGCGACGTTGACCAGCCGCGAAACTTGGCAAAATCGGTAACGGTCGAATAAAACAATTCAAAACTGTTAATGGAAACGGTGAAAATGAAACGAAATTTTTTATGTTTGGCTGTGTTGATTGTTTTGAGCGTTTGTTTGATTAATCTACAGGCGCAAGATTTAGGCAAACCCTTCAGTCAGCGAAAAGAGATTGCCGTAACCATTGATGACTTACCTTTAAACGGCGCGCCGATTCAACTGAAAAGGCTGCGCGCAATGACCGAAAAAATTCTGTCCGGCATTAATAAATATCAAATTCCGACTGTCGGATTTGTTAATGAATCGCTTCTCTACACGACGGGAGAAACGGATGCACGGATTGCGGTATTAAAAAACTGGACGGATGCCGGAGTCGAATTAGGCAATCACACTTTCTCGCATTTGGGATTTAAAAACGCTTCGCTTGTCGAGTATGAAGACGATTTTATTCGCGGCGAGACGGTAACAAAAATGTTGATGAAACAAAAGGGGCAAAAAATAAGATACTTTCGCCACCCGTTTCTACAGATGGGAACGACGCCGGAGCTTGAGAAATCTTTTGAGAGCTTTATTGCGGAAAGAGGTTACCGAATCGCGCCGGTAACGATGGATACAATGGATTGGATGTTTCTCGCCGCATATACAAAGGCTAAAGAGCAGGGCGACGCCGAGATGATAAAGCGGGTTTCAGAAGAATATATAAAATTTGCCGCGCTTAAATTCGATTTCTGCGAGAAAGTTTCTGGCGAACTGTTCGGGCGTCAAATCAAACATATTCTTCTTCTGCACGCCAACGAGCTAAACGCAGATAATTTCGACCGCTTAATCAAGGTAATGAAAGACAGAGGCTATCAATTTATTGCGCTGGAAGAAGCCTTGAAAGACCCTATTTACCAGTTTCCAGACAAATACGCGGGAACTTCCGATTGGCTAGGAGAATGGGCGTTCAGCAAAGGGGAAAAGTTTGCCTCGCCGACACCGCCCGAGTTTATACAGAAAATCTATTCAGACAGCCAAAAATGAGTATCCGCAAGCGAGAAAAATGCTTGCTAAATTAATTGACCTAAACGCCTTCGCTCAATAAAGGTTCATTATCTTCGACGTCAATCACGCCGTTTAGAACTCGGCTCGCACGTTCGGCATCGAATTCGTTTTCCCATTTTGAAACAACAATTGTTGCGACGCCGTTACCAATTAAATTTGTAATCGAGCGCATCTCCGACATAAAGCGGTCAATACCTACGAGCAGAGCGATTCCGGCGACGGGAATTGTGCCGACCGAAGAAAGCGTAGCCGCAAGTGTGATGAAACCAGCGCCCGTAACCGCCGCCGCGCCTTTTGATGTCAGCATCAGAATCAGTAAAATTTCTAGCTCCTGATAAAGCGAAAGCTCGGTGTTTGTTGCCTGCGCGACGAAAATTGCGGCGATTGAAAGATAGATTGCCGTGCCGTCTAAATTAAACGAATAGCCCGAAGGGATAACCAAGCCGACAACGGATTTTGAGCATCCGAGATTTTCGAGCTTTATAATCATTCGCGGCAAAGCCGATTCACTTGAAGACGTTCCTAAAACAATCAGAAGTTCTTCTTTGATGTATTTTAAAAATTTCCAGAGACTAAAGCCGTGAAGCCGTGCGATTAAATTAAGTACGACGAAGACGAAAAACGCGCTCGTCAGATAAACGCACAGCAATAGCCAGCCAAGATTTTTGAGCGTTCCAATCCCGAATTTGCCGATGGTAAAAGCCATCGCGCCAAACGCTCCGATGGGCGCGGCTTTCATAATAATGGCGATGATGCCGAAAAGAACGTGCGTGATTGAATCGAATGTTTTGACAATCGTCTTGCCCCGTTCGCCGTAGATAACCAATGCGACGCCGAACAGAATCGCAATCAGTAGAACCTGCAAAATATCGCCTTCGGTAAACGCTCCCGTCATCGTGTCTGGAATAATATGCAGAAGATGCTCGACGACCGTCATGCTTTTCGCCGTTGTCGTGTATTGCTCGATTGATGCGGGATTCAGACTTTCTGGCGTTGCGTTGAAGTTTGCGCCGGGCTGAAACGTCCGCACGACAATTAGACCAATCACTAAAGCAATTGTGGAGACGACTTCAAAATAAAGCAGAGCTTTCAAACCGACGCGCCCCAGCTTTTTTATATCGCCGATGCTAGCAATCCCGACGACGACCGTAAAAAAGATAATCGGCGCAATCATCATCTTGATGAGTTTTATAAACCCGTCGCCAAGCGGCTTCATCGCCTCGCCAAGAGAAGGGTAAAACGCTCCCAACGCAACGCCGATGATAATGGCGACTATGACGCGGAAATAAAGCGTGTGATAAAACCTGCGAGGCTTTTGCAATGATTCAGAATTAGTCGGCATAGCAAGCGAATTCTAACAATAAAAATCGCGGACGAAAAATTTTCACGCGCACAAAATTAAAAAGCGGTTACAAGACGTTCAAACACAAACAGAACGAATGCATCAAAGTCGTGTTAAAGCCGGGAATGAACGGGACGATTCATTAACTTAAAATTCGGAAAACAGACAAAAATAAAAAGCGAGATAATTTCGTCTCGCTTTTTATTTTAATTTACATTGTTGCTAAAAATTCAAAACCAATTCGCCGTCTTTCTCTTCGACAAACACACTTTCGCCGCCAGTCAATTTGTCTAATAAAAACTCATTCGCAAATCATTTGCCGAAAACGTTTTCTACAATATCGCCCGTTTCCAGCGCGCCGGTTTTGACGAGGCTGAAGGTTTTGCCGTGCCGCCAACGGAAATTACTGAAATAAGACGGCAGTGATTCGTTGTTGATTTCGGTGGCGTTTTGCAGTTGGTAATGTAGGTGAACGTAGTCAGCGTCACCGGAAATTCCCATCTGTGCAATCGGCTGACCCTGTTTGATTTTATCGCCGACTTTCACAGCGACGCTTCCTTTTTTCAGGTGCAGAAGCAAGCTGTATTCGCCATTCTGATGGTCAATGATGATGTAGTTTCCGTAAAAGGCTTTGATGTCCTCGAAGACGAGGCGAAAATCGAACATCTTTTTTCCGAGAATATTATCGTCAACCGTGTTTCGCATTTCTTTAACAACGCCGCCAGCTGGCGCGAGAATCGACGCCCCGAAACCCAGCCAATCTTCATTTGTTTTGCCGTCATTGCGAAACGATTCGCCGCGTTCGTTGACCGGCATAAAATCATAACCGTAACGAGTCGGATTGGTCGTCACACCAAGACGCGCGACAACCTGATTAGTCAAATCGACACGGCGGTGATGCGCGTAAAAATCGTGTCCTTCATAAACGAGAACGCGCTCGCCGACAGGCAAAATCAAATTAGTTTTCGGTTGATAAAAAACAGGCGAGACAGTTGTCTCGGTCGTAAAACTTTTTGCGTTTTCTTCGACGGTTTCGCTAAAGAAAAATTCGTATTTTAATCTATTTAATTCAATCGCTGAATTAAATAGATTAAACGGATTGAGCAGAAGTTTCGTCCGTTTAGCTTCTACGATAAAACTACTTGGCAATGTTGCCTCAAGACCGCTCCACGCGCTCTTTTGCGCGATGAGATTTCCGCCCGTGTCGTAAACCGTGAGTCGAATTTTCGTCAATTCCCAATTTGCGTCGGTTTTGTTTTCAAGTAGAAAATCAAAATTGAGTTCCTGCCCATTTTTTGTTCGCTCAATAAGAATCTGCTTCGGCGTCGAATGAATTGCAACCGGCGCGGAAGTTTGGCAGATTAGACTTAGCGCAGAGAGAATATTCAAAAATATAATAAATAAAGTTCTCATTTTTATTTACTGATACTTAAAAATTCAAAACCAATTCGTTGTCTTTCTCTTCAACCATAACGCTTCCGCCTTCGGTCAATTCGCCAAAAAGAATCTGGCTTGCCAATGGCTGCTTGATTTTATCGTGAATCAGACGAGACATCGGACGCGCGCCGTATTTGCCGTCGAAGCCGTTTTTTGCGAGCCATTCGCGTGCTTCTTCGGTTAATTTTACAAGAACTCGTTTTTCGGCAAGCTGCCCGTTTAATTCTTTGATAAATTTATCGACGATAAGTTTGATAACTTCCAAATCGAGCGGTTTGAAGGCGACCCAAGCGTCAAGACGATTTAAGAATTCGGGGGTAAATGTGCGTTCGATTGCACCTTTTCCTTGACCTTTAGTATTCGACTGATTTCTAAAACCCATTCCGCCGCTCGACAAATCGCGCGCGCCGGCGTTGGTCGTCATAATCAAAATCACGTTGCGAAAGTCGGCTTTTTTGCCGTTGTTATCGGTCAAAGTCGCCGAATCCATTACTTGCAGAAGCAGATTGAAAAGATTCGGATGTGCTTTTTCGATTTCGTCAAGAACGAGAACAGCGTGCGGCGTTCGCATAATCGCTTCGGTCAGAAGTCCACCCTGGTCGAAACCGACGTATCCGGGCGGTGCGCCGATAAGACGCGAAACCGTGTGCGGTTCGGCATATTCGCTCATATCGTAGCGCATAAATTCGATGCCGAGATTTTCCGCCAACTGTTTCGAGAGTTCGGTTTTGCCGACACCTGTCGGACCCGAAAACAGAAACGACCCGACGGGTTTCGTTTCGTGTCCGAGACCGGCGCGGGAAATCTGAATCGCGTCCACGATTTTATCAATTGCTTCGTCCTGACCAAAAATAACTTCTTTCAAATCCGGTCGCAGAGTTTTCAACTGCTCTTTCTCGTCGGCAACAACGGTTTTCGGCGGAATTTTCGCCATCCGCGCAATCGTATTTTCAACCATCTGCACCGAGATTTGATTCGGACGTTTGTCTTCGGGCAACAGTTTGGTTGACGCGCCAACTTCGTCAATTACGTCAATTGCTTTGTCTGGCAAAAACCTGTCGTTGATATATTTTCCGGCAAGCTCGGCGGCAACTCTCAACGAATCGTCCGAATAGCGAACCTTATGATGGTCTTCATAAAATCGTTTCAAGCCTTTTAGAATTTCGTAAGTTTCTTCAACGGTTGGCTCGTTAATTTCAATTTTTTGAAAACGTCTTGCAAGCGCTCTGTCGCGTTCAAACGCGGCTTTGTATTCGGCAAAAGTCGTTGAACCGATGCAGCGCAAAGTTCCCGCCGCAAGCGCCGGTTTTAAAATGTTTGATGCGTCCATTGCACCGCCGGAAACCGCGCCCGCGCCGACGATTGTGTGAATTTCGTCAATAAACAAAATCGCGTTTTCTTCTTTGCCCAAATCATTAATAATCGCCTTAAAACGCTGTTCAAAATCGCCTCGATAGCGCGTTCCGGCAAGCACAGCGCCCATATCGAGTGCGAAAACTTTTGCGCCTTTCAAGACTTCCGGCACGTCATCTTCCGAAATTTTCAGCGCCAGACCTTCCGCCAGAGCCGTTTTTCCGACGCCCGGCTCGCCGACGTAAAGCGGATTGTTTTTCTTGCGCCGACACAAAACCTGAACTGTGCGTTCGATTTCCGCCGCGCGCCCGATTATCGGGTCAATCTCGCCTTTCGCGGCTTTTGCCACCAATTCGACCGTAAAAGATTCGAGCGGTTTTTTCTTCTTCTGCGCCTGCCCGCCTAACTCGTCTTCATCGCCGAAGCCTTCAAGAATCGGCTCGCCGTCGTCAATTTTGGAAATTCCGTGCGAGATAAAATTCAGCACGTCGAGCCGCGATACGCCTTGCTGCAAAAGCACGTAAACCGCGTAAGATTGCTCAGCTTGATAAATCGCCGCCAGTATATTTCCGCCGTCAACCGCCTTTTGCCCGCTGCCTTCCGCCTGCAAAATCGCGTATTGAATCGTCGCCTGAAACGTCGAAGTCAGCTCCGGCATTTGTTTGACATTCTTGGGCATTTTCTCCAAAACGTCGGCGAAATAATCTTCTAACTGCTTGCCGATTTCCTCAATCTGCGCGCCGCAATGATACAAAATATCGCGCGCCGCCGTATCTTCGAGCAGCGCGAAAAGCAAATGCTCCAAGGTTACATATTCGTGTTTGTATTTGACGGCTTCGTCAACCGCAAAACTTAATGTTTCTTCTAATTCTCTCGTTAACATAATTCAAAACAGTTTTGATGACCGTTACGCAAAAATCGTTTCAACTATTCTTCCTCGACGGTGCAAAGCAGCGGATATTCATTCGCCTTTGACAGATTCATCGCTTTTTCGGCTTTCATCGTGGCGACTTCGTATGTGTAAACGCCCGCAACGCCGACGCCTTCGTTGTGAACTTGCAGCATAATCGAAACGGCTTCCGCGCTTGAGCGAAGAAAAACCTGACTCAGGATGAAAACAACAAATTCCATTGTCGTAAAATCGTCGTTGTGCAGTAAGACTTTGAAAAGTTTCGGTTTTTCAAGGCGCGTTTCGCTTTCAGTTACGACATCCGTATCAAAATCTGGAAATTCAGGCATAAGAAAAATTTACCACAGAGGACGCAGAAAGCAGAGAAAAATTAGCCGCGAACAAACTCAAACAGGCACGAAAAATTTATTTCTTTTGTTCGTGTTCTTTCGTGTTTGTTCGCGGCTAAAAAATCTTAAATTTTATTCACTTCAAAATATGCTTTAATCGCTTTGTATTTCGCGGCGTTGTTTAAGATGTCGAAGGCTTGTGCGAAGTTTTCCAAACCTTCGATTTTATGCGTCAGCATTTTTGCGAGCCAGCCTTGATACATTGCTTCGCACAAAGCCAAATCCTGCACGCCGTATTGAAAATGCTCGCGGTTGGCGTTGACCGTGCCGAACATTACGCGGTTTCCTAAAACAAACTTCTGGTTGATTTTATCCGACGGCACTTGGTCGGTTTTCCGTTCGCCGCCCGTCACCGACGCGAGAATTAAAACGCCGTTTTCGTTGAGCGACTGCATTGCGTCGAATACAATTGGCGAGTATCCGGTGCATTCAAAAATAAGGTCGTATTCACCGTATTTTTCGGTCGAAGCGAGAACCGTCGTTTCCATTGTCGAATCATAGCTGACGCCGATTTCTGCGAGCAAATCCGCATTAAAATATCCTTCGCGCGCGTCTTTTCCGAATCCGTGAACCGCATAACCGCGCAGGCGCAGAGCCATCGCCGTTAAAAGTCCGACGCTGCCCGTTCCCAAAACGGCGGCTGTTTTCGGTCGCCAGATTTTCAAGCGTTCCTGAATATCGCTCGCTTGCTTCAAACCTTTTTCGATAATCGAAAGCGGCTCTAAAAGCACGGCAACATCAGTAATCGCGGGCGGGATTTTTACAAGAAAATCCGCGCTTTCGGCGTAAAATTCAGCCATATAACCGTGCAGGCGCGAAATTCCGCGCTCGAAATATTCGCTGTCGGTCGTAAAATCCTGCTCGCCGATGTCGTCGTAAAAACTGTGTCCGGGACGACG
>JALYZF010000116.1 GCA_030948995.1 Acidobacteriota bacterium | reverse complement strand
ATCGTTTACCAGCTTAAATCGGGAAACACGGAATGCCGCAAATGGCGAACGGGTAAAGGTGTGCTTGATTTCCGCTTGACACCGAAACCGTCTTTATAGATGAGACTGTGAAGCAAAAAAAGGGAATTATATACTTGACAAACCCAAGTTAAACTGTTAAGATTATTCATAGTTAAAGGATTTTTAACTTATGAATAACGAACAAATCAATTTAGCCACTTTAGCCGAACATTTCTCTAGCGAAGAAAAAGCCCGCGAACTAATGGAAAAGATGCTCTGGAAAAACGGCGTTGTCTGTCCGCATTGTAACGCAAAAGAAGCGTATCGCATACAAGCGAAAGAAAGCTCAAAGTCAGGCGCGAGAAAAGGCTTGTGGAAGTGTGCCGAATGTCGCAAGCAATTCACGGTTACAGTCGGCACAATTTTTGAAGATTCGCGCATACCGCTTAACAAATGGTTGCTGGCTATTCATTTGATGTGTTCATCTAAAAAGGGATTTTCGGCGCATCAATTACATCGCTCGTTAGGTATCACGTATAAATCTGCGTGGTTTCTAGCGCATCGCATACGCCACGCTATGACGCAAGAGCCATTATTCTCAAAACTAAACGGAACGGTTGAAGTTGACGAAACCTATGTAGGCGGTAAGTCAAAGAATATGCACAAATCCGTAAGAGAAAAACGGATTCAGGGACGCGGAACGGTTGATAAAGCTCCGGTCGTAACGCTTGTCGAACGCGACGGTAGAGTTAAGTCGCAACATATGGAATCAGTAACAGGCGAAAATCTGAAAAAGGCTTTAATCGAATGCGTTGAATCTGAGGCTTGTATTATGAGTGATGAATCGCCGTCATACTTCGGAGTGAATCAGCACTTTGCAGACCACCAAGCTGTTAATCACAAGAAAGGCGAATATGTCAGAGATTCAGCGCACGTCAACACCGCCGAAAGCGTTCACGCTCTTTTGAAGCGCGGCATCGTTGGAACATTTCACCACATCAGCAAAAAACATCTGCATCGTTATCTGAATGAATTTGATTTTAGATTTAACGCTCGTAAGATTAGCGACGGCGAAAGAACTTTGAAGGCAATCGAAAGCGTTGGTGGCAAAAGATTGATGTATAAAGAGCCAAAAGTTGATAAGACTGTCCCTAGTGAGTAAGGGACACAGACACCACACAGACAGACACAGACAGACAGGGACACCAGACCTATAGACATCTAGGGACACCTAATGTATAGTAAAAGAATTGGGGACGGCGGGAGTCGAACCCGCAGAGCCAGTCAAGTTGAACGCTGTATGGCTCACATCATTCCAAGTGATGCGCGGTTACCAATTTCGCCACGCCCCCCCAGAGTTAAGGCTAAGGCTTTGATGTTATCTAAGCCCTAGCATTTTAGTTAAAGCCCTTGCGGGCTGTTAAGGCGGCTCAACTTTAGTTTTAACGCTTCCGTTATTATCAACTGTTGAAACCACCGTTTGATTTAACAGATAAACGATAGTTGTCACGCCACGTTTATCTGTCCTAATGCAAAAACGCTTTCTGCGTTTTCCTTTATAAGTATTCATCCGAATACTCCTTTTTTAAGATGCTCCGGTGTATAAGCACCGGAGTGTTTCTGCTTTTAGCAGGCTTTTAAGGGAAAGGTAACCCCAAACTTTAGGCGGCTTGCACTTGAAATGTGTGCCGCTTTTCAAATTCCGAAAGCTGTTGCTCGGTGAATAAAATCTTTCCGCGCGTCGTCGGGCGATAATATGATACTTCGCCGCTTTTCACTTTGCGACGTAATGTTAAAGTAGAAAAACCAAGTCGTTCTGCTGCTTGTTCTAAATTAAAGTGAACAATTTTAGTATTATCTTTTTTCATATTATAAGTTGAACAATTTTAGTATTATCTTTTTTTTCACATTATAAAATTAAGATTCATAAAATTATGACGTTCTTTTTAAACCAAAAATCAGAAAAACTCGCTGAATAATCGCGGAAACGTATTCACGTTTTCCACGCAAAACAAACTCGTAAGTTTGAAGTGTGTCATCGTAATGACAATTACTACAGCGAGTTTTTGTAAGTCCACATCTTACCAGCGGAAGATGGATGACTACCAAGAACACGTCGTAAATTTGTTAAAGAACTAAAGGGAGCAAACGTTAAAATGTTGCGGTGGCTGGTGCGGTCTCGCTAACATTTCTGTTTGCTGAACTACCGCCTATCTCCTACGCGGTAGCACTCGTCTCTTGCACTACAATAATATACATACCTTATCAAATTTGGTCAAGGGGATTTTGGAAATTCTGCTATATTAGTTATATAAGCGCCACGCATCTGACGAAATATGTATATGAACAAAACAAGTCAACAAAACCAAAAGGGAAAAGAAAAGACAGCCAATATATCCCTTGCGCCGTTAGATTTTGAGCAAGCCCTTGAAAACTTGCTTCTAGTCAAACCCGAAAAGAAAGACGCGCCAAAGAAAAAGAGCAAGCCGAAAACTAAAAAGTAATCGGTTGCTCTCTAAATCTGGGGAAGTCGGGACGTTTTACCTAGCTTTATAAAAGTTGGATTCTACCCTAGCTTGCCATAATTCAATTATAGATTATCAAATCAAAATAAATAGTCTGTAAGCTAGGGAACATTATAGATTGGGTTTGTTAAAGGGATAATTCCCCAAAAAAACAATGAAACTTTATTTTTTATTGCCTTGTAACGCTATTTAGCGCGTCCAGATGGTAGGTTAGGAATTTCATTAAATCCTTAAAATCTAATGGAGAATAAGAATATTGCCGAACACCATTTATTACGATTTTGGTAGGCGTCGCATTATCTTGGTTTAAGATTGTGATTTCCACAATATCATTGCCTTGGTGCTTGCTAAATACCAAATTGCTTAGGTCGGAAGTCTGAATTTCAAAGCCATTTGTCCGAAGTAAATTTAATACCGTTGCTTGCTCTGTAAAATCCATAGTACCTACAATCTATCACAAGCAGTGTTTAATTTCGCACCGTTTTTAGTGTCATTTAATCTTAAAGACAGTTAAGTTTGCACACTGCGAAAAGTAATATTAAAAACTCGTAACTTATAGTGTATGATTTGTCTCAAAAACGACCCCTTTTAAGACAAAGCCTATTTACTGCTGATTTTGAGAATCGAAAACTCTTAAAAATAAAGAATGAAGGCAATAGTTCCACGTTTTTTACTTCTGAAAAGGTTTGGTCGCCAATTGAGGTTTCGGTGTCAAGTGGTGAGGTGTATGTTTTGGAAGCTAGACCTTATACGTCGGAAATGCACATTAGAAATCGGGTATTAAAAATCTTGGGTGAAGGTAAATCGACGGTTATAGCAAGTCTCTTATTGGAAGTTTTGTTTTTATAGTCGCCTTAAAAATTCCCTAACCTTGTTTCAAAAGTTCGACTCATACAGACTCAACGTTGGAGTGGATAATAAGCAAATTTTAAGGGCTTTTGGTGGGAATTTAGGTGGGAACTAAAAAGGGCATCACTTTGATGCCCCTAAACTATTGAAAATAATAGTACACCCTGCAAGATTCGAACTTGCGACCCTCTGATTCGAAGTCAGATACTCTATCCAGCTGAGCTAAGGGTGCGAAAAATCAATTACGAATTGCGAATTTCAAATTACAAATTCAAGAAAATAAATTAACACAAAACTTCTCCAAACAATAACCTCAATTCGTAATTCGTAATTTTTACTGCTTGCTTTGAAAATTGCGCCGAATATATTTCACTAGATTTTTAATTTCGTCGTCGCTGATTTTGCCTTTGAAAGCAGGCATGCCATCTTCCTTAGCGCCCTTTTCTATTGTTCCGATATAATCGGAATCGGGCTTTGTTTTCTGGCGGTCGGTTGTCAGATTCGGTGCTTTAATCTTTGTTCCGTCGTCGAAAACCACAGCGCCGCCCGTGCCATCTTCCTTGTGGCATTTAACGCATTTTTCCGAATAAATTTTTCGCGCGGAAGCCAAATCGTCGCTTGCAGCAGGGGTTACTTCGGCTTGAACGGGAGCATTTGCGGAAGAAACAGCGTTGGCATTTGCCGGCGGGTTTGTATTGACGCTCGCGTTTTGGTTGCAGGCAATTACGAAAATCGCAAAAGCGGCAAAAACTAAACTCGTCTTTAATATTTTCATTGATTTAGTTTCTCTTGAAATTTGCTTCAAAAACTTTGAAAGTTTAACTTATAAACTAAACTGATTGCAAAGTTTCGTTTAACTAAAAGATATGAAACCGAAAAAAATGCTCGTCGGCGGCGATTGGCGCGCCGGTGGCGAAACGTTTGAAGTAAAATCGCCTTTCGCGCGCGAAGTTTTGGCGGAAGTTTCCTCGGCGACGGCGAGTGAAACCGAAGAAGCGATTGCATTTGCCGAAAATGCGGCAAAAGAGATGCGTAAACTTGCGCGTTTTGAAATTGCAAAAGGCTTACGCGCTATCGCCAACGGCATCGAAAGTCGCAAAAAAGAATTTGCCGAGACGATTGCCAAAGAATCAGCCAAGCCGATAAAACTTGCGGCGGGCGAAGTCGAGCGCGGTATCGCCACGTTTGCTTGGGCGGCGGGCGAAGCCGAAAGATTCGCGGGTGAAGTCGTTCCCATCGATACAATCGCCACCGGACGCGGGAAAACCGCATACACTAAACGCATTCCGCGCGGCGTTATTTACGGTATCACACCGTTTAATTTTCCATTGAATTTAGTCGGTCATAAAGTCGCGCCCGCGCTCGCTTCCGGCAACGCAATTATCATCAAACCGAGCGACAGAACGCCTTTGACCGCATTGCTTTTGGGCGAAGTTTTTCTAGAAAGCGGTTTGCCTAAAGGCGCGTTGCAAATCGTTCCGATGAACGTCAAATATATCGACACGGTTTTAAGCGACGACCGAGTGAATATGATTTCTTTTACGGGCAGCGACGAAATCGGCTGGCGACTGAAAAATCAGGCGGGCAGAAAAGCCATCGCGCTCGAACTCGGCGGCAACGCGCCCGTCATTATTGACCAGACAGCCGACATCGAAAAATCTCTCTCGCGCACGACAATGGGCGCATTTTCTTATTCGGGACAAATTTGTATTTCCGTCCAAAGAGTTTACATTCACGAAAAAATCTTCGACCGATGGACTGAATCGTTTATCGAGAATACAAACAAACTCAAAAAGGGAAATCCGCACGATGAAGCGACCGAAATGTCCGTGATGATTACGGAAGACGCCGCGAAAAAGGCTGAAAGCCGGATACGGGAAGCGGCGGGCAACGGCGCGAAAATTCTTTGCGGCGGCGCACGAGATGGCGCGATGCTCGACGCGACCATTCTGACAAACACAAACCCGGAAATGCGCGTCGTCTCGGAAGAAATTTTCGCGCCCGTCGCTGTCGTCGAGAAATTCGCAGATTTTGCCGAAGCTGTTGATTTGTCGAACAACACGAAATACGGTTTGCAAGCCGGAGTTTTTTCAAACGATTTTTCAAACGTCAATTACGCGGCGGACAATCTCGAATACGGTGGCGTCGTAATAAACGACGTGCCGACTTTTCGCGTGGACAATATGCCTTACGGCGGTGTTAAAAGTTCCGGCTTCGGACGCGAAGGCGTGCGCTACGCGATGGAAGAAATGTCGGAAATACGCCTTGTTGTGATAAATTCATAATAATTTGAAAAATCTTTCTGCGAGTTTTATAAAAACAATGAAAATCAAAAAAATACTTTTGTCATTTTTTGCCGTTTTACTACTGACCGTTTCCGCTTGCTACGCGCAAACGCCGACGCAAACCTTGAGCATCGCCGGTTTGAAAGATAGCGTAATTGTTCGCAAAGATGCGCGCGGCATTCCCTATATCGAAGCAAAGTCGGACGCCGATTTGTATTTCGCCCAAGGATTTATAACGGCGAGCGACCGCCTCTGGCAAATGGATTTATACAGGCGCGTGGCGCGCGGGCAAACGGCGGAAATTTTTGGACGCCAGCCGACTGTCAATGGTTTAACTGTCGTTGACGAAGATAAACGCTGGCGCAGATTCGGTTTTTCGCAGATTGTCGAAGAAACTTTTAAAAACCTGCCGCCCGAATCGCGCTCGATTATTGAAAATTACGCGCGCGGCGTCAATGCTTATATAGCTTCGCTCGATGAAAAATCTTTGCCTGTCGAGTTTCAAATTCTTAAATATCGCCCGACCGAATGGCTGCCAACCGACAGCTTGGTTGTCGGCGAGATTATCAATGACGGTTTAAGCACGACTTGGCAAACGGACGTTCTGCGCGCTTCGTTTGCCGATTTGCCGAAAGAAAAATACGACAAACTTTTTATAGAGAAAACACCGCTCGACGTTTTAGTTGTCGGGAAAGATGCGGCAAATGCAGATTCCAAATTCCAAATTCCAAATTTCAAATTTAAAAACCAAATTGACCAAGCACTAATGGAATTAGCCGCTAAAGACGCGGCAATTAGAAAATCTTCGCTTGAAAGAATAGGTTTTTATCAGGAATTCAATGCGATGAGCAACAATTGGGTCGTATCGGGAAAGCACACCGCAGACGGCAAGCCGATTCTGGCAAACGACCCGCATTTGCCGGCGAATGCGCCGTCGGTTTGGTATTTGATAAATCTTTCCACTTCAAATTCGCGCGTCTCCGGCGTAACTTTTCCCGGCGTTCCGGGCGTCGTTCTCGGACACAATGAAAATATCGCTTGGGGGGCAACGAATCTTGCGCCAGATGTGCAAGACGTTTACGTCGAAACTTTTAACGACAAAAATCAATACAAAACCGCAAGCGGCTGGCAGGACGCAAAGATTCGCCGCGAGGAAATAAAAGTTCGCAAAAGCGTTTTGTCGCCCGAAACGGAAACTGAATTTTTGGACGTTTTGGAAACGAACAACGGTGTGATTGTATCGGAACAAGCGGGCAAAAAATACGCTTTAAAATGGACTGTGCGCGACGCAAAAGTCGATTCGTTTACGGCATTTCTGTTACTCGACCGCGCGAAAAATTGGGACGATTTCCGCGCGGCGCTGAAAACTTACGGCGGCGCGACGCAGAATTTTATTTATGCGGACGCACGAGGAAATATCGGCTATTACGGCGCCGGGAAAATTCCAATTCGCCGGAAAGGAGACGGAAGCATTCCTTACGACGGCGCGACAACTGACGGTGATTGGATTTCCTTTATACCGTTCGAGGAATTACCGCAAAGCTACAATCCGCGCGAAGGCATTATCGTTACAGCGAACCAGCGTATTGCGGGCGACAGCTACAAATATTTTCTTACGCATTTGTGGAGCGCGCCGTATCGCTCGCGACGCATTTATGAGTTGTTACAATCGAAGCCTAAATTAACCGTCGAAGACGTAATGAAAATTCAGCACGACATTTTCAATATCTCTTATTCAAACTTCGCGCGCGAATTAGTAAAAAACGAAGCGGCTTCAAAAGAAACGTTGGACATTTTGCGCGTTTGGGACGGTAATATGTCTGCAGATTCTGTCGCCGCTCTGCTGGTCGGCGAAATTCGCACGGTTTTCTTGAGCAAAATACTGAAAGCAAACTTGAGCGCCGAGCAAGCGAAAACTTATCGCTGGTCGGAAAGCGCGGCATTCGTCGAATGGCTGGCAACGGAAAAACCTTTGAATTGGCTTCCTAAAGAATACGCAAATTATAAAGATTTGTTCATCGCTTCGGATAAGGAAGCGCGAGAGAATCTGGCGAAAAAATACGGCGCAAATCAAACGGATTGGCAATACGGTAAATCCGCCTCGATACGTTTTCCGCATCCGCTCGCCGCCGCGCCGCTCATCGGCGGGCTTTTTGCCATTGATGGTTTTCCGCTATCGGGAAGCGGTCTGACGCCAAACGTCGGCGCAAATGTTTCGATGCGGCACGTTGCCGTTCCCGGAAATTGGGACGCAACACGACACGGAATCGCTCTGGGCGAGAGCGGCGACCCGAAATCGGCGCATTGGAAAGACCAGCTTGAGAATTGGAAATCCGGCGAGACGCAAGTTTTTCCGTTTTCAAAAGCGGCGGTCGAAAAGTCGACGACGGAAATTATTTTGTTAAAACCTTAAGTAAGTGGAAAAAGGAAAAAGGAAAATTTAAATCGCGGTTGAGAATGGATAGCACTAAATATTTTCTTTATTTTCCATTTGATTCCTGAGTTCAATAAAATCGCTCAAGATAATCGCGGCGGCGTGGCTATCGACCAATTTGCGCGCTTCTTTTTCACTTTTGCCCGTTTTCCAAAGATAACCTTTTGCTTCGTAAGATGTCAGACGTTCGTCCTGCAGAAGAACGGGAACGGAAAGCGACAGCGAGAAATTTCTTGCCAAGCGGCGAGCTTCAAGCGACATCTCGCTTTCCGAGCCGTCCGTGTTATACGGCAAACCTAAAACTAGTGCTACCGCATCAAATTCCTCCAGAAGAGAGACGATTTGTTTGAGAACTTTTTTCCAAGACGCGCGTTCTATAACGCAAAGGGCGCGAGCTGTAAACTGCATCTCGTCGCTGACAGCGACGCCGATGCGTTTCGTGCCTAAGTCGAGCGCAAGCAGCCTGCCCGTTTCGGGCGCGCGCGAAACATCTGTAAATTCCGGTTCATTAGTTGTTTCTTTTGCTTGCACGATTTTAGCGTTAAGATAGATAATGAAAAAACAGAGAACGACTTTCGTTTTCGGACAAACACTTTTCCGCTTTCGGATTTTCATTTTCAATTATAAAGAGGATTTAAAAAATGTCATTTCGCGGTAAATTTATTTTAGCTCTTGTTTCGGCAGCGGTTGCGCTTTATGCCGTAATCGGCGGATTAATGGCGACGCAGGCGCAGCAGCCGATAAACGATGCGGGCGCGCAGATTCGTATTTTTGAATCGGTCTTGCAGCATATTCAAAACGATTATGTTGACGAGCCGAACCTTGATAAAGTTCGCGGTGGCGCACTTCGCGGCTTGGCAAACGGGCTTGACCCGTATTCTTCTTATTTGACGGCTGAACAGGTAAAAGATTTTCAGGCGAAAAAACAAAACACATTAGAAGGCATCGGCGCTGAATTTTCGCAGGTTTCGTCTTATCTGTATGTCGTTTCCGTCATCAAAAATTCGCCTGCCGATAAAGCGGGCTTGAAGACCGGCGACGTGATTGAATACATCGAAAACAAAGCGACGCACGACATTTCGCTTTACGACGCGCGCCAGCTAATCTTGGGGCAAAACGGCTCGAAAGTGAATCTGCGTGTTCTGCGAACGGGAACAAAGCCGCAAACGATTACGGTTTTGCGCGGCGCGTATAAAATTCCCGAATCCGAAGCAAGAGTCGAAGACGGCAAAATCGGCGTTATAAAAATCTATAGTCTCGAAGCGGGCGAAGCCGCCGACATTCGCAATCGCGTAATGGATTTGCAAAAACAAGGCGTGCAGAAAATCATTCTCGATTTGCGCGGAGTCGCCGCCGGAAGCATCAACGAAGCCGCCGATGTCGCTAATATTTTTATCCGGGAAGGAAATTTAGGCGAGATAATCGGACGCGAAAAGAAAGTTACGCAAACTTTTACCGCCGACCCGAAAAAATTTGTTTTCGACGGACAAGTTGCAGTGCTGATTGATTTGGGAACGGCGGGCGCGGCGGAAGTCGTCGCCTCGGCGATTCTTGACCACAAACGCGGCGAAGTCGTCGGCGAGCGCAGCTTCGGCGCTGGAACGGAACAGCAATTGTTCACTTTGCGCGGCGGCGACGGTTTGCTTCTTACGGTTGCAAAATGGGCTTCGCCGAACGGCAAAACTTTTCTCGACGACGACCGCGCAAGTTCCGGCGTGAAGCCTTCGGTAGAAGTAAAACGACCGGAAACGCCCGAACCGATTGACGTTGCGGATTTGGTTGACCAGCAGGAACAGCAAAATCAAGACCAATCTCAATTGCAAGCCGCGCCTTCGCCGACGCCGCAGGTTAAACCAACGCCCGCGCCGCCGCGACCGGCAGCCGAAGATTTGCAGTTGAAAAAGGCTTTGGAGATTTTGCGCGGAACAACGGCGCAAGCCGCTAAAGCGGGAAGCGCGGAATAAGCGTATCGAACTTGAAACCATTAAAAAGCCGGATTGAAAAGTCCGGTTTTTTATTTTTAAAGTTAAAATGTGAAGCGCAATGGAAAACGGATAACGAAAGATGGAAAATGCCTTAAAGTTTTCCATTTTCCGTTTTCGATTTTTTGTTAATTGTAATGAAACGAATTTGCAAAATAATGATTGTTGCGGGCGAAGCCTCCGGCGACGCTCACGCGGCAAAACTCGTTCGCGCTCTTCGTGCCGAATCGCCCGATACGGATTTCGAGTTTTTCGGCGCGACGGGCGCAAAAATGCGCGAGGCGGGCGTGGAAACCGTTTTGAACGCTGATAATCTCGCAATCGTCGGGCTTGCGGAAATCGGGCGAGCCTTAGCTATGTTCTGGCGAGCGTTTCAATTATTAAAAAGAGAAGCCGTGAAAAGAAAACCCGACGCTGTGATTCTCGTTGATTTTCCCGATTTCAATTTAAAGCTCGCCAAATCTCTACACAAACAAAATTTGAAAATCGTTTATTACATCTCGCCGCAGCTTTGGGCTTGGCGCAAATACCGCGCGCGGACAATCAAACGATACGTTGATTTACTGCTGGCGATTTTGCCGTTTGAAAAAGAATGGTATGAACGGCGCGGAATCAGCCACGTCGAATATGTCGGAAATCCGCTGGCAAAAGAAGTTTTTTCAAGTCTGACAAAAGAACAGTTTTGTGCCGAACATAAATTAGACGCGGCAAAACCAATCCTCGCGCTCCTGCCCGGCAGCCGACAAAAGGAAATTGCGCGAATTTTCCCGCCGCTGCTCGAAACCGTTGCGCTGATGGCAGAAAAAAATCCAGATTTGCAATTTGTTACGGCTTTAGCTTCGAGCAAAAAAGTTCTAACTATTGAACAGATGGTAGAGACAGCAAAACAAAAAGACTTGAAACTGCCGAAAGTTTTATTAACCGTTGCTGAACAAACGCGCGAAGTCTTAAACGCTTCGGACGCCGCAGCCGTCACGAGCGGAACGGCGACGCTTGAAACTGCAATAATCGGAACGCCGATGGCAATCGTTTATAAAACTTCGGCGCTCAATTATGGCTTGTTGCGTCCGCTGATTACGGTCGAGCATTTCGGGTTGATAAATCTAATCGCGGGCGAACGGCTGGCAAAAGAATTTATACAAACGGATTTTACGCCCGACGCTTTAGCCGCAGAGATTTTCCGGCTTTTAGGCACGGAAACGAATAAAAAAATGCGCGAAAGATTAATGGAAGTTTCAGACATGCTCGGCAAAGGCGGAGCATCAAAGCGCGCGGCGCAAGCGATTTTGAAATTGCTGGAGGATTAAACCGAAATTACTAATCTTCAAACAAACCGGATTGATTATTCTGTTTAGCTTTCTGCGCCCGTTTCGTTACCTCTTCCATCAACGGTAGATTCATTCGCGCGCCGTCTAAAATCTCTTGAACGGTAACAATCTGCAAACGGTCAAATGCGGAAAAGTTTTCCGGCTTGAATTGCCCTGCTTCTTTTGCTTCCTGAATCATCGGTTTTGTCGGCTCGTGTCGGGTAATCATAATGCCGCAAGCCGCGCCTTCGCGTTCGATTGTGCCGCGCAGTTCGCCCATTTCCTTTCTGCCGATACTGCCTGATTTGACGGAAATGATAACGGGCAAAACTTCCACCTGAGATTTGCGCGTGTAGGCAACGCCGTCAATGCCTTTGTCCGCGCCCTTCTTTTCGTTAATCACGGCGCGATTGTCCGAAAAGGTAAGAATCGCCCATTTTTCAAACTCTTTGCGAACGCGGTCGTCCTTTTTATGAATCAGCGCGTCAACAGATTCCATATCCTTCGGAACGCCGTGCAGCTTTTTGATGTCGCCAACGGCGACTGACAATATAGCCTAGCGAGAATCGCTAGGCAAACGAATCAAATAATAATCCGTCGCTGAAAGCGACGAACAATTCAGTCCCAAACATATCGTTCATCATATTCAATCTCATATTTATGCAATAATACGCGAAATTCATCTTTGAAATCCTGCTTTTTATGATGTTCTTTTTGTCGTTTAATATAATTTATGACCGTTTCAATCTGTGATTGTCCGATAGAAAACGCGCCGTAGCCTTTCTGCCAGTAAAAATTACTGAAATTTACGTTTTGCTTTTTTATCCAACTCGAACTATCGCGTTTTATATCACCAATCAATTCGGGAATATCAATTTTCTTCGGCAAAGAAACGAGCAAATGAACGTGATTCGCCGTGCCGTTCGCAACTATCAATTTAGCCGCGTTGTTTTCGACAATTCCGTGCATATAACCGAACAAACCGTTTTCAATTTCCGGCGCAATCAAATCGGCACGATTCTTTGTTGAGAAAACAATGTGCGCCAACATTTTGAATAATGATTGCGGCATATTCTGTTCGTCGCCTTCAGCGACGGTATTTTTTATTACATCTGACCTAGCGATTCTCGCTAGGCTATATTGTTTGTCATCTTCGATGACCGTTTTAAACACATCTTATACATCATCTCCAAAAAGTTCGTTATGAAGAACTTTATGGAGTAATTTTTTATCTACAATGGATAAACTATTAATAGCCTCTAAAAACTGACCTTCTTTTTCTTCAATTTGATTTTTGTGCCTACCAACCTTAAACATATCTTTCATATTTTTAGTATGATCTCCCTCTTCCAGATGAGAAGGATTTACGCATTTAGGATTATGACAAATTTCGTGAAGTATCAATATGTTTTTTGGATAGATGCGTTTGTTAGTTATACTCATAGCAATACGGTGCGCTCTACGGTTTTTATCCAACACTCGAACTTGTCCATATCCGTTTCTTGCATTACAAGAACCTAGCCATTCCCAACAACCATTCTTTTTTTCTGACTTCTTAACTTTAGACCAAAACAGATTTACGAACTTCAGACTGAGAATTTTTTTTAATTCAATATCAGATTCTTCATTATTTTGAGACATTTGTTTAATCTCCTTCGCTATGTTTAATTGCTTGTAAGTTTCAAATAATGCGATGCCGTCGGGTCGCAGTGCAGATAAAACGAACCCGTCGGCTTTAAGGCGCGGTGAATCTCGGCGATGCGGACGGTCATCGAAACCAGATAGGCGAACAACGCGCCTTTGCCCAGAACTTTCTCCAAACCGTTTATCAGCGCGATTGACTGCTGTATCTGCACGCCGTTTTTATTCGTCAGAATCTCGTCGAAACAAATGTTGGCGTGGTCGTCCCACGTCCAAGTGTCAACAAACGCCTGCGCCTGCGCGCGGTCTTCCTGTCCGATGTTGTTGTAAATCTGATTGTAATTGCGCTTGGAATTAAACGGCGGGTCAATATAACAGAGGTCAATTGTTTCGTCGCGGACGAATTTACGCAGAATGTCGAGATTATCGCCGTAGTAGAGTTTATTCATTGAGATTGCCTCTTAAAATTCAAAAACCAAATTTAGCGAACTACATAACTTTTAGGATATTCACCATAAGTCTTGGATGTGATGCCGTTGCGAACGGTGCTTCCATAGGTTAAACGACCGGGGCGGAACTCGACCGTTACAACGCCGCCGCTGTCGAGGCTGAAAATTCCGGCGTGAACGGCTGCCGTGCAAATCGAAGAATCAAGCGTATAAATATCGCTCCCCCAAATTATGTTTTCAACGCCGTGCGCGGGACATCGAAATTTATAAATCTGACCTCCATCGCTTTTGAAACCGTTTGCCGTTGTGTCCCAACTAATCGGGGTGATGTCTTCCGAATCTTCATCGTTCGGAACAGTTTTCGATTTCCCATCCTGCTGCGGAGAAGACTCGTTGTCAGGCGAACTCGTTACCGTTGCGGCTGTCGGCGTAACTCTCGGCGTGGACGAAGGCGTTGATGAGATGTTCACAACATTTTGTCTTTTCCCCTGCGTGCTTTCGCCTCGTTTGCTGAATTTATAAATTAAAAATCCGACTACGGCAACGCCTCCGATTAAAATAACCAAACCCATAAGACCGAGCCACAACACTAATCTACTTTTCTTAGGCGGCGGGGATTGCCTCCTTATTACTGTTTCTACTTCGCTTTCGTTTGTCAGCGGCGTTCCGTCCATCAAACAAAAGGCTTGCGAATCGTCATAAGTGCGATTACACTTCGGACATTGTTTCATCTAAAAACCTCCAAACAGAATTCAATATTTGTATTTGCCGCGTTTGATAAATTATTTCGCCGCGCCCGTAAACATCTCGCCGTCTTTACCTTGTTATTTGTCTTACCAAGATAAATCAATTCGCCCTTATTTTTGCTTGCTTCGGGGCGCAAGTCAAGAAAAGTATTTATTATTTCCGCTTCAAAAATTTAATAATAAGGCGGTTATATTCTTTGGGCTTTTCCATTACGAGATGATGGCTGACGCCCGCGATGACGACTTTCTCCGCGCCGGCGATATTTGATTTGAGTGTGTCGGCGATGCTGAGAATTTCAGGCGCGTCGCTGCCTCCGACGATTATCAAGGACGGATTTTTTATTTCAGAAAGTCGTTCGAGGGTCGTCGTTTTTGACCATACGACTTGAATCGGCTGCGGCGTCGGACCCCAGTATTTGTAGTTGTCAGAAAGCATCTCGCGCATTCTTTCCCGGTATTTCGGACTGTTTTCCCCGCTCGCAAAAAACGGATGCTTTTCCCACAATGCGAGGGCAGCTTCTAAACCTTGTTTCTCTGCTGTCTGATAAACTGCAACCGATTGCTGGTTTCGCGGAGATTTGTCGCCGCGCAAACCAGATGACGTGAAGACGATTTTGCCGACCATTTCGGGATGTTCGAGCGTAAAATCGGCAGCTATAACTCCGCCCAAAGATAACCCGACGAGCGAAGCCTTTTCTATTTTCAGAAATTTCAGCAAAGCATATAAATCTTCAACGTGAGAAAAGGCGCCAGTGGGGAAATACGATTTGCCGAAGCCGCGCAAATCGTAACGGACGACGCGAAAATGTTTGGCAAGTTTATAAAATTGGTCATCCCACAGCCGTCTGTCAGCTAATCCGCCGTGAATCAAAACAACGGTGCTGCCGTTGCCTGCCGTCTCATAAAATAATCGCGTGCCGTTCACATCGGCGAATGTTTCGCGCTTTTGTTTGTCTTGAGCCGAAGCGCGAATGCCGAACATTGATAGGAAGAAAAACGAAAATAATAGCGCGTTTATAAATTTACTATTCATTGACAAATATTATATTAAATCAGTGCGGCGCTGCGCTTTTGGCGAAAGACAAATGAATAAACGAACAGATTAACTGCAATGAGCAGGACGCCGAGAAACATTTGAAATTGCGGCGTTATCGTTGGATAAAGAATCATTGAGATGTAATGCTCAACGAATCCGCCTGTATATCCGGCTTCGCCGCCTAGTTGCCGCAATAGATTTTCCAGCGTCGTCAGCGGACACGGCATTTGAAAAACTTCGACCAAAATACCCCATGCGACAGCGGGAAGATGCAGATACAAGAGCCAATGCCGATACAAAACCAGCGCGCCACCAAAAACTACGAAAAGCACAAAGCAGAAATGAAAAAGAAATACTAAATCAGCCAAGCCGCGATATAACATTTTTTAGATGTCAGATGCCGGATGTCAAAAATTAGCTAAAACCTAAAACCTAATTCCCAATGCCTATTCACCTGATTTTTCAATCATACCGGAAATCTGTTTTTTCATCTCTTTTAATTCGTTCTTCAACCGTTCCAAACTTTTGACGTGCGCGTTTTGGCGTTTGTATTCGTCGAGCGGTTGGACGGGCGTTCCCCACCAGACGCCGGCGCGGACGATTTTGCCCGGCAAAATTCCGGCTTGCGAGCCGACGATTGCGCCCGAAAGAACACGCGCGTGATCACCCATTCCGACCTGACCGCCGATAACGCAGTCGTCTTCGATTATGGTCGAGCCGGAAATTCCGGTTTGAGCCGCGATGACAACGCGCTTGCCAATTAGAACGTTATGCGCGATTTGCACGAGATTATCTATTTTTGTGCCTTCGCCGATGCGCGTTTCACCAAGCGCGCCTCGGTCTATACAACTGTTTGCGCCGATTTCTACGTCGTTTTCAATTATTACAGTTCCGATTTGCGGAAATTTAACGTAACCGCTTGCGCCGTCGCGGACAAATCCGAAACCGTCCGCCCCCACGACTGCGCCGGAATGAAGGATGACGTTATCGCCGATTGAAACATTGTCATAGACGACCACGTTCGGATGAATAAAACAGTTTGCGCCGATTGAAACGTTTGCACCGATGCGCGCGCCGTCATAAATTTGCGTCTCTCGTCCGACGCTTGAATCGTCTCCGATTGAAACAAACGCGCCGACGTAAATGTTTTCCGCCAGCTTCGCGCTTTCCGCTATTTGCGCGATTTTGTGAATGCCGCTTTTCTTTTCATCTGCGTGAAGGATTTTTGCGATTTTTGCAAAAGCGAGTTTCGGATTTTTGACCGTAATCGAAGCGCAGGGAAGTTCAAGATTGATATTTTCGGGAACGATTAAACACGAAGCATTTGTTTTTTTTGCTTGTTCGGAAAACTCCGATTTCTCGACAAAGGAAATTTCACCTGGTCGCGCGGTTTCAAGAGCGGCAGCGCCCGACACTTCGATTTTGCCGTCGCCGCCGAGTTTTCCGCCGACAATTCGGGCGAGATTTTCGAGTTTTTGCCAGTTCACCTAATTTATATTTTATCCGTTTCCGCCACGACTTTTTGCAGAAAATATTCGACGCCTTCGATTTCAAAACCGTGTTCGCGTTCGATTCGTTTTATAACGGGTGCGCTGTCGCTGTCCATAAAATGTAAATCGGCAAGGTCGAGCGTTAGATTTTTGCCCGTTTGCTCGCGCAAATCTAAGGCAATTCGTTCGAGAAGAACGGCGTCCTGAAAAGTCATCGAGCCTTCGACGCGCAAAATCGTTTTGCCGCGTTCTACGTCTTCGAGCTGTGTAATATTTGTCGGCATTATTTATATTGTTTCTAAAGGTTTATTCGGAGAAAGTCAATCTTACGGTTGGAAACCTAAACTCGCATAAAGTTTGCTTGACGCCATTTAAAAAGTTTGGAAAACAATGTAAAGAAATGTAAAAGTTTGGGCTTATTGCTCGCTTTTGGCGTAGAATATTTTGTGAATATGGACAAAATACTTCTGATTGACGACGACGAAGAATTATGCGAACTGGTGAACGAATATTTAACGGTTGAAGGCTTTGCGGTCGAAGCGGTTCACGACGGAGCAAGCGGATTGGAAAAAGCAAAAAGCGGCGCCTACGGTTTGATAACTTTAGACGTGATGCTGCCGAAAATAAACGGCTTCGACGTTTTGCGCGAACTTCGCCGAAGCTCGCGCATTCCGGTTCTGATGCTGACGGCGCGTGGCGACGATATGGAAAGAATCGTCGGCTTGGAAATCGGCGCTGACGATTACTTGCCGAAACCGTTCAACCCGCGCGAGTTGGTCGCGCGCATTCGCGCCATTTTGCGGCGCGTTTCTGAAAATACTGAAACGGAACAAATTCAAACTGAAAAAATTCAAATCGACGGCATCGAAATCTCTGCTTCGGCGCGCTCGGCAAAACTCGACGGCGAGGATTTAAATTTAACGGCGGTCGAATTCGACTTGCTCGGCGCGCTCGTCAAAGAAGCTGGAAAAATCGTCAAAAAAGAAGATTTGAGCGTTGCCGTTCTCGACAGAAAACTTTCGCCGTACGACCGCAGTCTTGATATGCACATCAGCAATCTGCGAAAAAAACTCGGCACGCGAGCGGGCGGCGAGGAAAGAATAAAAACTATTCGCTCGGTCGGATACATCTACACAATTTAATGAGTTTATTTCTAAAAATTTTTCTTTGGTTTTGGCTCTCAATCGCTTTGGTTGTCGGCGTCGTCAGCTTTATCAACTGGTCAACGCAGCCGGAGAATATCAGCAGGCAACTTCAGAGTTTTATCGCCGAAGCCGTAAATATAAATTCTGAAACGGCGGCGCAGATATACGAAAACGAAGGTCAAAACGGTTTGGAAGATTATCTGCAAAGACTGGAATCATCCGAGAGAGTCAACGCCGCCGGTTTTCTTGATATTAACGGCAAACAAATCGCCGGAACAAAAATCGAAGAAATTCCCGAAAATCTTTTTGATAAAGCACTCTTGAGTGAAAATGCGGAATTCATTTTCGCGCCGGGCGAAACCTTTGCCGCCAAACGAGTCGAGCTTAAACGCGGCGGAAAATTCGTTTTTATAACGCATCTTAAACGTTCTCAAGTCGCTGCATTTCCTGATTTGAGAACTAGAGTATTACAGGTTCTGGCTATAATTTTAACTGCCGGTTTGGGTTGTTACGGTTTGGCGCGTTACCTAACATCGCCGATTGCCAAGCTGCGGCGCGCTACGCTAAAACTTGCGAGCGGCGATTTAAAGGCGCGTGTTTTGCCGGAAATCGGTAAACGACGCGATGAGCTTGCCCGCCTTGCCGAAGATTTTGACGAGATGGCGGAGCGGATTGAAAATCTTCTCACATCGCAAAAACGCTTGACGCAGGACGTTTCTCACGAATTGCGCTCGCCCCTTGCCAGAATGAACGTCGCGCTAGAATTAGCGAAACAGAAAACGAATGTGGAAAATTTGTCGCTACTTCAACGGATTGAAAGAGAGTCAAATAATTTGAACGAAATGATTTCGCGCCTGCTGCTTCTTTCAAAACTTGAAAGCGGCGAGCCGGACATTGAAAAGCGTCGCATAAATTTAACAAAATTAATCGAGCAGATTGCGGCGGACGCAGATTTTGAAGCGCGCGGAAAAGATAAAGCAGTTAAAATAATCGAAAACGCCGATTGCCAAATCTACGGCAACGAAAATCTTCTGCGAAGCGCGGTTGAAAACGTCGTGCGAAACGCCTTGCGTTATACTAATGAGAAGACAACGATAGAAATTACGCTGAAAAACGAAAATGGAAACGCTTTTGTAATTGTTAAAGATTACGGCGCGGGCGTTGCCGAAAACGAACTCGAAAATCTTTTTCGTCCGTTTTACCGCGTCGGCGAAGACCGGACGCGAAAAACCGGCGGCATCGGTTTAGGTTTAGCTATCGCCGAACGCGCCGTTCACGCGCATAAAGGAACGATTCGAGCAAAAAATACGGCGGACGGTTTGCAGGTCGAGATAAAATTACCGAACGACGGAAATTAAATTGCTTTTTCCCGGCGAGCATCGATAAATGATTTCACGCACAGAATAACGAAAACCAAACAAATAATCGCCATTGCCGCTTGCGATAAAACTGCGAGCGAAACCGTCGCATCGTTCATTCTCGACAGCAGACGCCACGCCGGAATTATAAATCCGAAAAGACCGACGAGAACCGCCGCGTGCATCAAATGTTTTCGCAAATTTTCGTTGGATTTTGCAAGAAAACCGAAAATTACCAGTAATAATCCGAAAGCACAGGGAATCAACGCCGTTAGGCTTGTATGTCCGTCAATCAAGCTGAAAAGATAACCGCAAATTCCAATCAAAATCAGCAAAACGCCGCTGATAATCGAAGTCGAAGGCATAATTTCACTCCAGAAAAATAGATTTAATAAATTAAACTTAACAGAAATTATGGCGAAAAACTAAGCACCGAAAAATTAAAAAGCCGAGCGAATTAAACTCGGCTTTTTAATTTTTAACTGTAAAAGAATTTTATTTCGCAACAAACGGCAATTCGATAAACGTCGAATTTGCGCCGCCGTCGTAATAAACGCGCATCGTCGCTTTTGTAAAATCCGAGTCGTTTGCAAGATTTATGTTCGGCACAAATTTCTGCGGATTGCGGTCAACCAGCGGAAACCAACTACTTTGAATTTGCACCATAATTCGATGTCCTTTTTTGAATGTGTGCGTGATGCCGGGCATCTCGAAAGCAATTTTAGCAACTTGATTTGGCTGCATCGCTTCGGGCTTTTCAAAACTGTTGCGAAAACGCGCTCTGAACGGCTCGCCGCGCAGAAGCATCTGGTAGCCGCCGGGCGAAAATACGCACGCCGCCGAGTTTTCGGGTGGCTTCGCGCCTTCAGGATAAGCGTAATCGTCTGGAAAAACGTCAATGATTTTGACCACATAATCGGCGTCCGTTCCCGTTGTCGAAACATAGAGCGTCGGCTTGATATTTCCCGCAACCATCATATCTTCGGTTAAAGGTTCGGTTTGATAAACTAGAACGTCCGGGCGATTCGCCGCGAAACGTTGGTCTTCAGTCATAAAATCGCGCGGGTAATTCAAAGTGATTTTCTGCGTGTATGGAACTGGATGCGCGGGGTCGGAGATGTATTCATCGTAACCGCCCTGCGGCGTTTCAGTTCCTCCAGCTCTAACTATAATTTGTTCAGTAAATGACAATTTGCCGTTGCCGTGCAGATAAAGTTTTTGCGCCGAAATGTTTTCTTTCGGATTCCAAGTATCAAAAGATTTCCACTGATTCGCGCCCGTGTCGAAAGCGTTAATTTCTTTCAAATTAGAAATGTCGCCTTTGTCTTTCAAGAAATGATTGAAAAAGGGAAGTTCGATATTCTGGCGATAATAAAGGCTTGTCTTGCTGCCGAAATACGCCGTGCCGAGCCAATCGCCTTCGTTGCGTTCCCAACCGCCGTGATACCAAGGTCCGATGACAAGGATGTTGTAGATTCCCGGATTTTGCGCTTCGATATGTTGATATGTGTTGAGCGCGCCGAATAAATCTTCGTTGTCATACCAACCGCCGACGGTCATCACCGCCGCTTTGATACCTTTTAGTTTCGGTAAAACGTTGCGGTCTTCCCAGAATTGGTCGTAATTCGGATGCGCCATCATCTCGTCCCAAAATTTAATGTTCGTGCCAAGCTGATTTTTATAAGTTTCCGACGAATGCTTCATCGAACCCATTTCGAGATAGTATTTGTAGCCGTCGGCGCTTGGAAATTTGAATGGCTTTAAATAATCGTTTGTCGAGGTCGGCAAGGGGCGTGGCTGACCGAAGCTGTCAAAAAAATTATAATTCTGCGCCAGAAAAAGCGCGCCGTTGTGGTGCATATCGTCACCGTGAAACCAATCGGAAACCGGCGCTTGGGGCGAAATCGCTTTTAATGCCGGATGCGAATTTATCGCGCCTGCCGAAGTATAAAAGCCCGGATACGAGATGCCATACATACCGACGCGCCCGTTGTTGTTTGGCAGATTTTTCACCAACCATTCAATCGTGTCGTATGTGTCGGTTGACTCGTCTATTTCTTTTGAGTTCGGCTTTGCCGTTTCCGGTCTCACGTCCATATATTCGCCTTCGGATTTCCAGCGCCCGCGCACGTCTTGATACGCGAAAATGTAGCCTTCCTTTGCAAATAATTCGTTCGGACCTATAGACATTTTGAATTTATCTTCGCCGTAGGGCGCGACAGTGTAAGGCGTGCGGCTTAACAGAATCGGATACTTTTCCTTTTTAGTCTTCGGCGCGTAAATCGAAGTAAATAATTTTACGCCGTCGCGCATCGGAATCAAAACTTCGCGCTTTGTGTAATTTTTCTTAATATATGCGGCGAGTTTCTGCTGTGCGGACGGAATCGGCGACGGTGCGGGTG
>JALYZF010000112.1 GCA_030948995.1 Acidobacteriota bacterium | reverse complement strand
AAATTGCTCCGGCTGGCGAGCGCTTTTTGTCGAGCGCGAGAAAAAGACCGAGCGCCAAGGATGCAATCATCTGCAAAACTTCGGCGTAAGTAATAATTTGCCCGTAAAATCCGGCGTATCGCCAAGTTCGGTTATGCTTCCAACTGCTTACGCCGAGTTTTTCAAGTGCGCTTGCGCCGTCGAGCAAATCCGCCCGGCGCACTTTAATCGTAAAATAATCCGGCGCGCGAAAACATTCGAGATAAGTCGTTTCATTTTTTTCAATCTCCGCCGCTAAATCGTCGGGAGTTCTGATTTTTTTGCCCTCGACTTCGACAATCGCGTCGCCTTCGGTTAACGCCGCCGGCTTTTCTTCTTCCGCTTTTGAATCGTCGAAATCTCGCAGATTTTTGCCCTTCTTCGCCAGATAAATATCGTGATTAAAATCAACGCCTTTGACGAATATACTGTTAGCCGAAACGCCGGAGATTTCCACGCCGCGACCGTAAATTCTTTCAATCGGCGCCCAGACGACGCTTGCCATACACGAAAAAATCAGCGCAAAAGCTAGAAATTTTGCCGCGCGAATGTTTCGCAAGTTGTAGAAGACGAAATAAAAAATCAGAAAAAGCAGCGCGCCGCGCAGTTTGTCAATCGAGATGTCGGGTGCGTATGAGAAAACGGAAGTGACAACAGTCCAGCCAAAAAATGTCCAAAGCGCAATGTCGAGCGGCGTGCGCGCCAGTTTCGTGCGCGGCTTGACGAAGAGCCGGACAATCGTCGTCGCCATACCCAGAAGCCACGCCGTCTGCGTCGCGGCAATCGAATGCGGCGCGGACAGAATCATCAAAATCAGAAAAATAAAAGCGATTCGTTCGAGCCATCGAGCGAAAACATTTTCCTGTTCGATGCCGCCGAGATGGTCGAGCCGGTCGATTAGAGTTTGCATATAAGAAGCAACCGCAGAGAGATTACATTTGATAACTGATAATTGAAAATATATAAGTAAAGCATTATCGATTATTTCTAAAGTTATGAACTACGAAAATCTGCAAACGGATTTATCTGTCCGAGCCGAAATTAATCTTTACTACGATTTGTATATTCCCGAAAATTTGAAACAGCCCGCGCCGCTTCTAATTGCGGTTCACGGTTACGGCGCACACAAGCGTTATATGATGCGTGAAGCCCGTATCATTGCCGCCGAACGGTTTGTCGTCGCATCCTTGCAAGCACCTTATCAGCATTTTCGGCAAACCGACGACGGCTACAAAATCGGTTTCGGCTGGCTGACCGATTATAAGCCGGATGAATCAGTTCTGCTTCATCACAATTTTGTGTTGGAGACGATTGAAAAACTTGCCGGCGCAAAAATCATTGATGCGGACAAGATTTTTCTCTACGGATTTTCTCAAGCCTGCGCGCTTAATTTTCGCTTTGCCTTTAACTTTCCAGACCTTTTGCACGGCGTTATCGGGGCGTGCGGCGGTATTCCGTCAGACATTGAAACAAACTCGAATTATATACCGGCAAAAGCGGATATTCTCTATCTTTACGGCGACGATGATGAATTTTACCCACTGGAAAAATTTCAAACATTTGAAAATAAATTAAAAAATTATTTGCCGAACATACAAGTTAATCGTTACAAAGCGAAACACGAAATCACCGGCGAAATGCGCGAAGACATGAAAATCTGGCTCAAGAAAATGGCGAGTGACTGACGGTAAGTAGTCAGCGAAAATACAAAGAAAATGTCTTGCACTAACCTATCAGCACTAAATCAATTTATTTTCAGCTTTCTAATCTCAACTTTGTCCTGAATTCCAACCGGCAGAATCAGGCGCGAAGAATTTTCGCCCGCATCGGTTTTAAATGTTTCAATCTGTAGGTCTTTCGATTGTATTGCTTCTAAAACCGAACGCGCGCCGTATAAAACGACGATTGCCGTTCGGGTTTTGTTTTCTGTTTTGAAGGGAACGAGAAAAAGTTTTTCAATTCGTTTTTCGCCGATTCTAAAAAATACGTCAACAACCGTATCAAGCAGCGTAACTTTCGGATTGACTAGATTAAGCTCGACTTGCTGGACGGTAAAATCCGCTTTGCGATTTTCGATGTTTATCTTTTCGGTCGAAACAGAATCGAGCGAGCGGACAAAACTTTTCGGTCCGCGAACGCGCGCTTTTTGCGGCAGAATCGTCTGGCTGTAAATCTCAAAGTTTTCTGCCACGACGCCTTCGGTTTCCGTCTTGACCGGAATTTCGCGTTCTTCGACGGTTTCGAGTTTGACGGCTATTTTATCCGGTTGGATTTCATCGAGCTTAACTCCGGTCGGCAGTTCGATATTGACGTTGTCCGGTTCTAACTGCACCGTCCGGTCGCCTGCCGGAACGTCGGTTAAATCGAGGAGAACAACCAAATCGTTTTTATTTATCTGGTCGATTTTGCGTTTGTCGCCGGAGATTACAAGGTCAACTTCCTGTATGGGCGAATTTGTAATTTCCGTGTCGTTAGAAAAGCGAACCGTCAGCGGAACATTCGGCAAGCGAACGGTAATGGGCGCGCGAAGTCCGGTAACGCCGAGCCAGAGCGCCAGCGTAATCAGCACAGCAACGGATTTTGTAATCCAATCTTCAAGAAAAACACGCCGAAAAAGGCGGCGGACGAAAGAACGCCGAACTTGTTTGTTGAAAATTTTTTCCGTCGGAAGAGGCATTTAAATGGAAAACGGAAAATGAAAAATGGAAAACGAAAAACTGTTTAGAGTTGAATTTTAAAATCAACAAATTAAATAATTTTCCATTTTCCGTTTTCCATTTTCCATTAGCTTATCGTTATCTCGGTTTCGGATTCCTTCATCGTTTTGGTCGGCTCGCGCTTGGTTTCCGTGACGGGAATTTCCATTGCGGTCAAAAGCAAAGCGCGAAGCTGCGTCGTGTCGAGATTGCGTTTGAAAGCTCCGGCTTCGACAAACGTAATCAAGCCAGTTTCTTCAGAGACGA
>JALYZF010000100.1 GCA_030948995.1 Acidobacteriota bacterium | reverse complement strand
GGCTTGTAATTATGGCGCCAATCGGCGCAGAAGTTTACGTCAACGACGAGAGAAAAGGAAGTGTCGGAAGTTCCGGCAGATTAATTTTAAATACGATTCCAGCCGGACGGCACGTTTTGAGAGTCGCTAAAGCGGGAGAAAAGGACGACGAGCGCGTTATCGAACTTCGTGAAGGCGCAAATGAACAAGTAATTCAGGCTCAACTAAAACCCTTAGGCAAGGAAAGCAGCCAGCCGTCATCACATTCGAGTTCAAGCCGAAGCGGGGCGCCACAGTCGAGTTTGATGCCCGGAATTGTCGCCTGCAAAAATTGTCACGCGCGTTTTGCCGAAGGCGTAAAATTTTGCGGTCGTTGCGGAGGAGGCTCGTTTACGCTTATCAGCGAAGGCGAAAATAAGCAGAAAAATATTTGCCCTCGCTGCTCGGCAAATGTTCCGACTGACGCAAAATTTTGCGGGTGCTGCGGATTTAATTTTTTGCAGACAGCCGCTTCGATTCCGGCTCAAGATAAAAAAGGATTTTCAAACACATCGTCGAATCCGGCTGTTTCCGATAAAATCTGCCGCCGATGCGGTTCATCCTTTCCGCCCCATATTAAGTTTTGCGGTCGTTGCGGTAATAGTTTAAATTAGAATTTGTGAACTAATTTAAATTTTCATATCTCTTTCGGAATTAGCGAGTAATAAAAATTTCGGCAGCCGCATCTTTAAAATCATAATTGAAGTATAGATTTGTAATGGTCGAAAAGGTTAAAATGTATTTAATAAAAAAATAGGAATTTCATTCTAAGTATGAAAATTTGTTCAGTTTGTAATCAAACATACGCAAATGATGAACAAAATTATTGTCTCAATGACGGTTCGGTTTTGACAAAGTTCAGAGACGACGAAGCGCCGACAGTTTTTATGGAGCCGCCGCGCGTTACAAATCAAACAAATTGGCAACAGACCGCGCCGATTTCGCCTTGGCAAAATCAACCGATGCAGTCGAATCAGCCAATCGTTAATCCGGCTTTGGTGCAGGGGAAAAATCAGACCCTGCCGACTGTTTCAATCATTTTGGGAGTTTTGAGTATAGTTTTAATTTGTTGTTATGGAGGCTTGCCGTTTGGAATCGGCGCTATAATTACCGGCTATCTAGGTTTGAGTAATACTAATCGAGACTCGCTGCAGTTCGGTGGTCGCGGTTTGGCGGTTGCAGGTTTGATTTTAGGCGCAATAAGTTTGTTTGGCTCAGTTTTGATTCTGATTTTTGCGATTTTGGGCAAAATCCGGTAATTTTAGAAAGAAAAAATTAAAGTTGTCAGTCCATTAAACTTTTATTTAAGCAATGAGAGTTACACTTCGCGTGGTTGCGGGTCCACAAGTTGGGCGCGTCTTCACGTTTGACCAGCACGAAACTTTTATGATTGGGCGAAGCGAAGACGCGCAGTTTTGCCTGCCGCACGACCGTTTTTTTTCGCGTCATCACTGCTTGCTTGAAATTGCTCCGCCGCAATGCTTTCTGCGCGATTTAGGCTCGACCAACGGAACATTCGTCAATGGTCTTAAGGTCGAAACCGCACATTTAAAAAACGGCGACCGTATTCAAGGCGGCGAAACCGTCTTGGAAGTTGAGGTGACCACCGATTCGTCAAAACCGACATCGCAAGTTGCCTCTAAATTAAAAGAGACTGCTCCGGCAATTATCACTATTCAATGCTTAAATTGCGGAGTTCAATCAAAAGCCGAAGCGTCCAACCCAAACGCCAAACTTTCATTTCTCTGCGACGATTGCCGCGACAAACTCAAACAAAATCCGCAACCGATTCCCGGTTATCAAATGATTCGACTTCTCGGACAAGGCGGAATGGGCAGCGTGATGCTGGGGCGCTCGGTTAAAGACGGTCGTGCCGTAGCGATAAAAACTCTTTTGCCGGAAGTTGCCGTCAGCGAACAATCCTTAAAACGTTTTATGCGGGAAATCGAAGTCGCGGCAAGCCTTCAGCACCCGCACATTGTCAGCTATATCGAACACGGAACGCACAACGGTATTGTCTTTCTCGTTTCGGAATATGTGGGCGGAATGGATGCTTCAAAACTTGTTAAAGCCAAAGGCGGAAAATTAAATTACAAGGAAGTCGTGAAAATTATAGAGCAAACGCTCGCGGCGCTCGATTTTGCTCATTCGCTCGGCTTTGTTCACCGCGACATCAAGGAACAAAATATTTTAGTTGACGGGAATTTTCCGAATTACAATTCTAAATTAACTGATTTCGGTTTAGCGAAAAGCTATAAGCAGACGGGAATGAGCGGCGTAACGATGGTCGGCGACGTTGCCGGAACGATTGCATATATGCCGCCGGAACAAGTTCGAGATTTTAAAGAAGTTCGCCCCCCTTCAGATATTTACGCAATCGGAATGACCGCATACAGTCTGATAACAGGCGCGCATGCGCTCGACATAAGCCCGCGCGCCGGAATTTCCGAAACCGTCAAAGCAATCTTTGAAAAACCGATTATTCCTATCTCTCGGCGTATTCCAGATATTCCGTTGCGCGTCGCCGCCGTTATCGAAACCGCCATTGCTAAACAAGTAGAACTTCGCTGGGCGTCCGCCGGAGAAATGCGCGAGGCACTTTTGCGAGCCGCCGCTTAAATACTTAACCGAACTTTTTTATTTTTTTCAATAAAAACTTTATCGAATCGGCAAATTTTTCCAATTCAAAATTTTGCGGGTCGTCGTGCGCGTCCTTAATTCCGGCGTCAATCGCCGAATGAAAGGCAGGAATCAGCCAAGTTCCGCGCCGCACGGAAGCGCAGATATAAAGTAGAGCCAGACGTTTATATTGTTTATCGGTAAAACCCGGCACGGGCGCAATTAAATCATTTTCGGGATTCGGACTTTTAAAATCTCGACGACGCGGTTGTATCAGTTCGATGTGAAGCTGCAAGCCTTTGGCATTAGCTTTGAGTAGGTCGCGTGCGAATTTTGTTCCCCAACCTTTTTTTATTGTTTCGCCGAAATCAGTAACAGTTATTGATTCGCCCAAGCGATTGACGAAAACGTGCGCCACCGGCTGTGTTAGCCAGATGGTTAAATCATTTCCTTTCCAATTTGCGTCTTCATTAAAATTCGGCGGAAAAAAATCTTCTCGTAGATACGGCGACGAAGTATCGTGAATTATAAAATACAACGCCTGAATTTTTTCTCCGGTCGGTAGCAATGCGTCCGATAACGATTGATCTGTTGAGCCGCCAATTTGTTCTTCGCCGATTTTTTCCGTTTCCAGAAAACTTCGCACGCCTTGTTTTTTAATTTTAACTTTTCCGCCGATTAAATTTTCAAGCGGTTCGGGCAATTTTTTTAATTCCGCGCCTAAAACGCCGCCGATTTTATTCGGGCGCAAAAGACAGCGCGCTTGTTTGACAGGACTTCCGTCAAACAGCAAAGTTTTTGTATTAAACGGACAAGCCGAATTTTGAGCCACAATTGAAATAGAAGAATTTAATGTAAGAGCTATTGTATATATAAGAAGATGCGTCAAATTTTTTATTCTGAATTTCAAATTCGTAATTTTAAATTTTGACTTCATGATTTGAAATCTGGAATTCACACGGTTTTAGTAACTTTTGAAAGCGAGCGGGGCGCATCAGGATTAATGCCTTTGGCTTCGGATAGAAAGGCGGCGAAAAGCTGCGCCGGAATAATAAAGGGAATTGGCGAAGAAAATTCATCAATTTCCTTGGGCATCCGCAAAGAACGCGAACTCAAAGATGCAATTTCGTCGTCGTTGGTAATTGTTAGACAATCGGCTTTAAGTTCCTGAAGGCGCTTGAGCAAATCAATACTGCCTGAGCGCGTGACATCTTGCGGAGCAAATAGGATTACGGGAAAACGGCGTTCGACAATTGCCAACGGTCCGTGAAAAAAGTCGGCTGAGGAAAATCTTTCGGCGACGACGTAACAGGTTTCCATCAGTTTTAGCGCTAGCTCAAAAGCGTTTCCATAATTCATCGCGCGCCCGACGACGACGCAGTTTTCCATAAAAACGTAACGTTCAACCAGCGTTTTGATTTCGTCTTTTAACTGCAAACTTTGAGCGGCAAACTGCGGAATTCGCTCAAAAGAAATTTTATTGTCAGACAACGCATTTGCCAGCATATAAAAATAAAGCATTTGTCCGGTGTAGGTTTTTGTCGCAGCAACGCTCTTTTCGCGTCCGGCGTGGATTAAAAGAGTTTCGTCGGCGATTTTCCCCATTGCAGATTCGGCTTCGTTTGTAATTCCAATCGTAAACGCGCCGGATTCTTTAGCAGTTTCTAAAACTTGATTGATGTCCGTGCCTTCGCCAGATTGTGAAACGCCGACGACGAGCGCGCGATTTAATTTCGGCTTTTCCTTGTAAAGCGTATAAACGGCAGGCGCGGCAAGCGAGACTGGAATTCCCGTTAAAACTTCCAGCAGGTAACGACCGAAAAGCGCCGCGTTGTCTGAACTGCCGCGCGCTGCCAGAACAATCAAATCAATATCTTTCTGCCGCAAAAATTTGCCGAGGCGCTCGACTTTTGCGCTTTCGGCTCGAATGGTTTTTTCCAGAACTTCGGGCTGTTCCTCGATTTCCTGAAGCATCAAAGACATAAATTTTAATAAATTCTATTTTTTCTTTCTGGAAAAATAGCTGATAAGAACGCCGAGAAAACCGCCCGCAATCATTTTTCCGTATGATTTTTCACCGTCGGGCGTTTCGACGGATTCTTTCGAGTCGTCTGTTTTCCTATCATCTTTCGGCTTTTCAGATTCGTTATTTGTTTTCTCGACGGATTTGTCCGTGTCTCGATTTGAATTCTGTTCCGTGCCTTCTTTTCTTACCTGTTCGTTTTCTGATGTGTTAGGTCGGTCGGCTTTTGTATATTTGCCTTCAGAAAATTCGTTCAAGATGGCGTTTATCGCACCGCCGATAATTATCGCCAGCGCCGTTATATACAGCCAAAGCATTAAAATTATAATCGCTCCGAGCGAGCCGTAGGTTTTCGCGTAAGAATCGAAATAATGCAGATAAAGACGAAAGCCGAGAGACGCTAAAACCCATAAAATAATGGCGACGAACGCGCCCGGCGTTATCCAATTCCACTTAAAAGGAATGTGGTTTGGAACAAAACTGTAAAGCAGCGCAAAGGTAAAAGTCAGAACGATTGCCACGACTACAAATGAAAGAATTTTCAGCGTTAGCGGAGACGGAATCGGCAGATGCATCGTGCCTAATGCCAAAGAAAGAAACTGCGAACCGTAAAAAATAATGCCGAGAGCGATAAAAATTAGAAGCGCGATACCAAGCGTTAATAGCAGAGAAGCTAATTTTCGTTTCCAATAGGCGCGCGTTTCTTTAAGTTTGTAAACACTGTTGAGCGCAACCCGCACGCTGTCGATTCCGGCAGATGCCGACCACAAAGCAATTACGAATCCAAGCGTTAACTTACCGCCCGAACTGCTCTGAACAACTTCCGTTAAAGTTTTCTCTACTAAGTCGAGCGCCGAACCCGGCATAACTTGACGCAGATAATTGAAAAGTTCTGCCCGCATATCGTCCGCTTTTTCCAAAACCATCCCGAAAAGACTGACTAAAAAAAGTAGAAGCGGAAAAAGCGCAAACATAAAATAAAATCCGACCTGCGCGGCGCTGCTGAAAATATCTTCGTCGAACGCCTTTTCATAAAGGCGCGTAAAAAATTGTTTCGGTGCGAATTCCATAATCGTTTATTTTTGCAGTAAATCAAGAATGTTTTATTTAAAGACCGAATTTTATCACGTCAAAAAGATTTACTTCGTATTGAAACATACTTAAATAAATTTAGGGCAATTATTTTTGATTAATCTTTGTTGTTTTTGAAGTTTAACCGACTGCGCGCTTTAGCTCATTTTTGAAATGACTCTTTGATTCTAGAATCTTTTTCAGCTCGTAAATTTTCATCAATGCTTCGACCGGCGAGAGGCTGTCGGTATCAATCTCGCTTAAAATTTTTTCGATTTGATTCGGTTCGACACTTTGATTGGAAAAATCCAATTCCAAAGAATCTTTTATTTCATATTCGGCAAGCAATTGTTCTGCACGCCTGACGACGGGTTTCGGAAGTCCGGCTAATTTGGAAACATAAACGCCGTAACTTTTCAGCGCCGTGCCTCTGGCGATTTTATATTTAAACTCCAGCTTATCGCCGTTTTCTTTGATAATAAAATAATAGTTTTCGAGTTTTGGAAGTAGCGCTTCCAATTCGGAAAGCTCGTGATAATGCGTGGCGAAAAGCGTGCGGGATTTCAGTTTCGGGTGATTATGAATAAATTCCACGACCGAGCGCGCCACTGCCAGACCGTCGTAAGTCGAAGTTCCGCGACCTAATTCGTCGAGCAGAATCAAGCTGTTCGGCGTTGCGTGATGAAGAATCTCGGCAGTTTCAATCATCTCGGTCATAAAAGTAGATTCGCCGCTGCCGATTTTGTCGTAAAGCCCTATGCGCGTAAAAATCCGGTCGCAGATTCCGACGACCGCCTCGTCAGCCGGAACAAAACTGCCGATTTGCGCTAGAAGAATTATTAATGCGATTTGTCGCAGATATGTTGATTTGCCGGAAGCATTTGGACCCGTGATGAGAGAGATTTGGGGAGCGCCATTTCCGCCTAAAGCCGTATCATTGGCTATAAATTCGGTGCTGTTTTCGTATAGGATTTTTTCGATTACGGCGTGGCGACCGTTTTTTATTCTCAAAAGGGAAGTTTCATTAACAGTCGGGCGCGTGTAATTAAATTCGTCAGCGACATCAGCTAGAGCAGAAACCGCGTCGAGAAAAGCGATGGTCGAAGCCGCAAGCAAAATATCAGAACGGTTCTTGCCGATTTCCTGACATATTTGGCGGAATAGAATACTTTCAAGTTCGATGATTCGTTCCTGCGCGTGTAGAACCATTGATTCGTGTTCTTTTAGCTCAAGCGTTATAAATCTTTCGACCGGAACGAGAGTTTGTTTGCGCGTGTAATCTTGGGGAACAAGATGCAGATTCGACTTGGTAACTTCGATATAATAACCGAAAATTTTATTAAAACCGACGCGCAGGCTTTTTATTCCGGTGCGGCTGCGCTCGCGTTTTTCGAGTTCGGCTAAAAAACCCTTGCCGTCGCGCAAAACTTCGCGCAATTTGTCTAACTCTTCGGAAAATCCGTCGCGGATAATGCCGATTTGTTCGTTATAACGAGAGGGAAGTTCATCGGAAATTCCCGATTCAATCAGCGTCGCAATCGTTTGACAATCGGGAAGATGCACAATTTGCCGACCGAAGCGCACGGTATCTTTTTGCAGAATTTTTTTAATCTGCGGAATTAATTTCAGACTGTTGCAGAAAACCAGCAGCTCATACGGCGAAACATAATTTGCTTTAGCGCGGCTCGAAAGTCTTTCCAAATCTTTAACAGACGACAAAATTCTCCTTAGATTCGTTCGTTCTTCTGAATCTTCCTTAAACCACGCTACATTTTCTTGTCGAAGAAAGATTTCCGACGCATCGAGCAGCGGCTGGCGCAGCCATTTTCTCAAAAGCCTGCCGCCCATTGCAGTTTTTGTTCGGTCAATTACCGAAAGGAGACTTGCACCTGTCGAACTTTCAAAAATTTCAAGACTTCGCAAAGTATTATTGTCGAGCAGCATAAACGAGCGAAAGTCATAACTCGTCAAACGGGTTAATTGTTCCGCCGTCCCGACCTGCGCTTGGTTCAGATAGCTAATCAGAGCGCCGGCTGCCGAAACCGCAAGCCGGCAATTTTCTAAACCGAAAGGTTTTAAGGTTTTTGCGCTGAAGTGTTGAAGCAAGGACTTTTCGGCATTGTCAAAAGCAAAAATTTCTGCGTCCAACTTTGTCACAAATTGCGGCAAGTCTTTATTAGTGGGAGTTTCCTGCGTTTCGGCAATAATAATTTCCGCCGGACAAAGACGTGATAACTCGGCAAGCGCGTCGCGGTTATCAAGTTCGGTCGCGGCAAAATCGCCCGTTGTAATATCTGCGTAAGCAATTCCGGCGCGCTGCCCGTCGCTGCAAAAAGAAACAAGATAATTGTTTGATTTACTGTCTAAAAGCTGCGGTTCGACGACTGTTCCGGCAGTAACGATACGAACAACTTCGCGGTTGATTAATTTTTTGCCGTCGTCGCTTTTGACAGGAGCGGCACTGGTCTGCTCACAAATGGCAACGCGGTGACCACGTGAAATCAAGGTTGCTAAATGGCGTTCTAGAACGTAATGAGGAACTCCGGCGAGCGGCACACGCTCGCCTTTGCCGATTTGTTTTGAAGTTAAGGCAATATCCAATTC
>JALYZF010000082.1 GCA_030948995.1 Acidobacteriota bacterium | reverse complement strand
GTCTAAATCAGTGATTGAGCCGAAAACGCCCAATGCCGAAAAAAAGCCGTCCGAGGCTGGCGGCAAAGAAATAATCGAACAAAAAACAAAGCCGCCGGTCAAATCCGAACCGAAATTCGGCGCAGAAGCGATTGATGATTTTACTTTGAAAGTAACGCTCTTGAAACCCGACAAAGATTTTCCCGCGCTGGTCGCTCATCCGATTTTTCGCCCTGTTTATGGAGACGGAAAATATTTTGAAGGCGGAAAATTAAGCAGTGATATTGTAACAAGCGGAGCGTTTCGCGTGGCAAGCGTCGCAGCGGGCGGCATCACGCTTGAGCGTTCGGAGAATTTCTGGGATAAAGCAAAAATTGAAATCGAAAGAGTGCGCCTTGTTCCGATGGAAAACGCCGAAAAAGCGCTCGAAGCGTATCGCGCCGGCGAACTCGACGCCGTAACGAACCTTGATTTCGAGCCGCTCGCGCTTAAACTTATGACGCCGTTCGATGATTTCCAGCGCACGCCGCACGGCGCACTTAATTTTTACGAATTCAACACGAACAAGCCGCCGTTTAACGACCATCGCGTGCGCGAAGCCTTGGCGATTGCCGTCGAGCGCGAGCGATTGACGGAAGATGAAATGGACGGCGCAAGCCTTCCGGCACTTAGTTTTTCGCCCTTTGACGACGAGAAAAATACAAAATTAAAACAAGACACGGAACGTGCCAGAAGGCTTTTGGAAGCCGCTGGTTTTCCGAACGGCGCAAATTTTCCAACCATTCGCCTCGTCGTCAACCGCAATAACGTGCAGCAGCGTATCGCGCGTTCGGTGGCAAAAATGTGGAAGCAGAACTTAAACGTCGAAACGGAAATAATAATCAAGGAACAGGCGGAAATTGACGCGGCGAAACTGGCGGGCGATTTTGACGTTTTACGGCGCGGCGTCGTGCTTCCGACGACCGATGAAGCGGTTAATATGCTAGCGATTTTTCCACCGAAAATTAAATCTAAAGAAGTTGTTGCAAAAGAAAAACCTGTTGCCGGAACTAATAAAGAAATCGTTAAAGAGAACAAAAAACCGGACGGCGCAAATTTGCAGGATAATGATTCCCTTTCGGAAAACAGAGATGGCGAAGCTGCCGCAGCCGAAAGCAAAACGGATGAATCTACGGCTTCGGCAAAGGAAAACGAAAATGCGACGGCGAATCACGAAGTTCTGACCGAAGGCGAAGCGATTTTCCAGATTCCCGCCATACCGCTTTATTTTTCAACTTCCTATTCGCTGGTCAAACCTTATATTCAAGGCTTTGAAATAAATACGCTCGACGCGCCATCGCTTAAAGACGTACGGATTGACAACGATTGGCAACCAAAACAGACGAAAGGCGCGTCGTAAGAACATATTAGTCGGCATCAATAGTCGACAGTCCTGAGTCATTTGCGAGACGGCTAAAGCAAACGACTGCCGACTGCGGACTACTGACTGCGGACTAAAAAATCTTGCCTGCCGTCTTTATTACGTGATAAGTTTATCGCTGGCAAGAATTTATTAAATTCTGCTCTCCTGCGCGGTCTTAAATTCAGACTTTAATAATCAGCATTTTAAGAAAAGGATTTTATAAAGTTATGGCGCGAATTAATTTTTATCAATTTCGTTTTGTCATTGTTTTAGCTATTTTGGCTTCGCTTCTGACGGGTTGCACAAGCTCGGCGAGCAACCGCTACTGGGGAAAAACGCAAGCGCCGACAGACAATGTTTTGCGTTATATAACCGGCTCTGAACCAGAATCGCTTGACCCGGCATTTGGCACGGGACAGCCCGAAGCGCGAATTTATATGGCGCTCTACGACGGCTTGCTCGAATATCATCCGAAAACGATGGAGCCGATTCCGGCGCTTGCCGAAAGCTATGAAATTAACAAAGACGGCACGGAATATCTTTTCCATCTTCGCCATAACGCCAAGTTTTCAAACGGCGACCCAATAACCGCCAAAGATTTCGTTTACACATTTCGCCGCGCTCTCTCTCCTGAACTCGCCTCGCGCAATGCAACTTTGGGTTATTACATAAAATACGCCGAAGCCTATAATTCCGCCGACAATTTTGTTAGAGACGCGAGCGGACAGTTTCTGCTCAAAAAAGATTTCACAAAAGAAGGCGAAGATATTCAGGCTGAAACTGCGGCAGACAGCGGCATCGGGACGGAAACCGAATTTGATAAATTTATCGATTCGCCCGAACGTATGATAGTCAAATCCGATGAAAAAGCGCGCGCCAAACAACTCGATGCCGACCCGAAACTAAAAGCCGCCGTCGAGGGCAAAGAACTTGTTCCTGTCAAAGCCGAAGATTTAGGCGTTGAAGCGGTTGACGATTATACTTTTCGGATTAAGCTGACGCAGCCCGCGCCATATTTTGTTCAGTTGATTCCGCACCAGTTGTTTCGTGTCGTGCATCAGGCGTCAATCGAAAAATTCGGCAAAGACTGGCAGCGCGTCGGAAACATCGTAACCAGCGGCGCTTTTAAATTGTCGGTGCAGCGCCCTTATGACGAGATGATTGTTGTTAAAGACCCAAATAACTGGGACGCGGCAAACGTAAAACTCGACGCCATCGAATTTTATCCGCTTGAAGAATCGACGACGATGATGAATCTTTACAAAGCCGGAAGAGTTGACGCGGTTTACAATCATATCGTGCCGCCGGCGTGGCTCGACGAAATTAAACCTTACGCGAGCGAGTATGAAAATCTGCCGGAAGTGGCGAACGAGTATTACAGCTTGAGCGTCAAAAAGCCGCCGATGGATAATTTAAAAGTCCGGCAGGCTCTCAGTTTGGCGATTGACCGCAACGCGCTCGCGCAGTTTCGCAAAACGCCGAAGCCGCTGTCAAATTTTACGCCCGACGGAATTTTTCCGAAATATGACGAAGCGCGTAAAAAAGTTTTTGGCGAGAAATTGAAAGGGGAAAATACGACATACGAAGAATGGTCAAAGCAGCGAATCTTCGACGCGGAGAAGGCGAGAAAGCTGATGACTGAAGCCGGTTATCCCGTGCAGAAAGTGGGAAACGGCTGGAGTTGTCCGACGTTTCCCGCCGATAAAGTTACGCTCAATTACAACACGGCAGAATCTAACAAAGCTGTTGCCGAATTTAACCAAGCACAATGGAAACAAAATCTTGGAATTACGATTCCACTCAAAAATCAGGAGTGGAAAACGTTTCTGGAGTTCCGCTCCAAAGTGCAATATGAAGGTATCGCCCGCAATGCTTGGGTTGGCGATTATATGGATCCGTTTACTTTTCTGAATCTTTTCTATTCTCCATCGAACGACGGCGCGACCGGCTGGTATGATCCGAAATATGACCAGTTGCTCAATGCGGCAAACAAGGAACTTGACGAGCAAAAACGGCTTGAGATGCTGGCGAGTGCCGAGTTTCAAGTGTTGCACGAACAGCTTGTAATTCCGCTCTTAACGCAAGCGACTAATTGGATGAAAAAGCCGTATGTCAAAGGAATGTATCCAAATCCGGGAACGCTCCACGCTTGGAAATTCGTCTATATCGAACACGACCCGAACAAATGGGACACCGACGCCGAAAAGGATATGAAAAACTCCGACGCACAGGTTGACGCGCAAATCAACCAATTGAAAGCGACCCAAAAGTCGTTAAATACTGCCGAGTAAATTTATGGACGACGAAAAACTGCAAAAAACAATGGAGTTTATTTTGAATAATCAAGCGCAGTTTACGGTTGATATTCAGAAAATTCAAGAAGCGCACAAGGAAGCCGGAAAACGAGTCGGAACTTTGGAGCGCGTTTCGCTCAATCTTTATAATGCTTCGGTCGAGCAAGGAAAAGTTATTGCACAGCTAGGTGAAGAAGTCCGAAAAACGCACGAAATTCACGGAAGTGAAATGAGCGAAATTCGCGCCAATCAAAAAGAAACAGACGAGCGATTGAATGCCGTAATCTTGATGGTTGAAAAGTTTTTTGGCAATCAAAACGGAGATTCTAAAAATAGTCGGCGGCTCGCCTTCAAAAACCGATAAAGAAAAAAATGCTAAGTTTCATCATTCGCCGATTGCTGATTATTATTCCGATGGCGTTGCTCGTCATTACGTTGACGTGGATTTTGATTCGGCTTGCGCCCGGCAGTTTTTATACGTCCGAAAAAAAATTGCCGCCCGCCGTCGAAGCCAATATCAAAAAGAAATACGGCTTGGATAAGCCGATTCTGACGCAATACGGAATTTTGATGGGCAATATCATTCGCGGCGACTTTGGCGATTCGCTCAAATACGAAGGTCAATCGGTAAACGAAATCATCGCCCGTTATTTGCCGTATTCGGCGACAATCGGAATTCTCGCTTATATTTTGGCATTGATTCTCGGACTCGCAGCGGGAATCATCGCTGCGCTCAAGCAAAATTCGGCATTCGATTACGGTTCAATGTCGCTGGCGATGCTGGGGCTTTCAGTGCCTAATTTCGTCATCGGTCCGATTCTGGTTTTGATTTTTTCGCTCTGGCTTTATTGGTTTCCGCCGGCGCGAGTCGGCAGCGTTTCGAGTTATGTGTTGCCCGTTATAACTTTGGCGGCGATTTACACAGCTTATATTGCGCGGCTGACGCGAGCCGGAATGCTTGAAGTGATGCGCTCGGATTATATCAGAACGGCGCGCGCCAAAGGCTTGAGCGAAACGAAGGTTCTTTTGAAACACGCTCTTCGCGGCGGCTTGATTCCCGTTGTTTCGTTTACTGGTCCAGCGCTTGCCGCCCTTTTAGCCGGAACTGTCGTCGTCGAGAAGGTTTTCGCTATTCCCGGACTCGGCAATATTTTTATCCAATCGGTTCTCAACCGAGACGAGCCTTTAACTTTAGGCATCGTCGCTTTTCTCTCGATTTTGATTATGGTTTTTAATTTGCTGGTCGATATTTCCTACGCATTTTTAGACCCGCGAATTCGCTATGAATAAGCTCAAAAATTTCATATTTGGTATTTCAATTTTAATTTTAACTTTGAGCTTTGAATTTTATTTATGACAGAAAATCAAGAAATTATTAAAGGCGCATCGTTGTGGAGAGACGCTTGGAAACGATTATTGAAAAATAAGCTGGCGGTTTTTGGTTTAATTGTCGTCTGCATAATAGCGATTGCGGTTATCGTCGGTCCCGCGATTATCAAATGGGCGACCGGCTTTACATACGATTTTATTCCGCCGGAAGGCGATTTAATCAAATCGTTTCCCCCATCCTTACAGCATCCGATGGGAACTGACGATTCGGGACGCGACATCTTAGCGCGCGTTCTGCAGGGCGGCAGAATTTCCCTGATGGTCGGCATTATCTCGACAATCGTTTCCTTAATTGTCGGCGTCAGTTGGGGCGCGACAGCCGGATATTTAGGCGGCAGAATTGACAATTTTATGATGCGCGTCGTCGATATAATTTACGCCGTTCCGTATATCCTAATCGTCATTGTGCTGCTGTCGGTTTTCGGCGGCTCGAATACGCCCGAATGGATTGGATGGCTGGCGGACAGATTCGGCGGTGCGGGCAATGCCGGTTTGAGCCAGATATTTTTACTGTTTTTCGCGCTCGGGCTTGTGTCGTGGCTGACAATGGCGCGTGTGGTGCGCGGGCAAATTCTATCGCTCAAAAATCAAGATTTCGTAATGGCGGCGCGCGCCACCGGCGTTTCGACGCCTTCGATTATTTTCCGCCATCTCGTTCCGAACGCCTTAGGTCCAGTGATTATCTACGCGACTTTAACGATTCCTTCCGTAATGCTTTCCGAAGCGTTTCTCTCGTTTTTGGGAATCGGCGTCCAAGCGCCGTTTGCATCTTGGGGAAGTCTTGCATCGGACGGCATTAAAAACATCTCGGTTTTCCCCTGGCAATTAATTTTCCCGGGCGTAACGATGGCGCTGACGCTTTTTTCACTCAACTTTTTGGGCGACGGTTTAAGAGACGCGCTCGACCCGCAAACACGAAAATTTTAATTTTTATTTATAGATGAATAATCAAAACGGACAAATCTTGACGGTCAATGATTTGAAAACTTATTTTCAAACCGAAGACGGCGTTGTAAAAGCGGTTGACGGCATCACGTTTGAACTTGAGAAAGGCGAAACTCTGGGAATCGTAGGCGAGTCGGGTAGCGGCAAAAGCGTAACGAATCTTTCGATTATGCGCCTTATTCCCGAACCGCCGGGAAAAATTGTCAGCGGCGAAGTTATCTTTGACGGCGTTGACGTTCGCTCGCTTTCGATTGACGAAGTGCGAAAGATTCGCGGCAAACGGATTGCGATGATTTTTCAAGACCCGATGACTTCTCTGAATCCGTTTTTGAAAATCTCAACGCAGTTGACGGAAGTTACGCGGCTTCATTTGAATCACACGAAAGAGCAAGCATATAAGCACGCGATAAAAATGCTCGAACTCGTCGGCATTCCCGACGCGGAAAATCGCATTAAAAGCTATCCGCACGAATTTTCCGGCGGTATGCGCCAGCGCGTGATGATTGCGATGGCTTTGTCGTGCGAGCCGGAATTATTAATCGCTGACGAGCCGACGACCGCGCTCGACGTTACGATTCAGGCGCAAATTTTAGAACTTATCAAAGACCTAAAAGCGCGTTTGGGAACGAGCGTAATTTTAATCACGCACGATTTAGGCGTCGTCGCGGGAATGACCGAAAAAATTATTGTGATGTATGCCGGAAAAGTTTTCGAGCAAGCGCCGACTACCGAGCTTTTTGCAACGCCCGCCAATCCATACACAAAAGGATTATTAAAATCAGTTCCCGACCCGGCGCACGAAGCCGGAACAGAGCTTTATCAAATTCCCGGACTTCCGCCCGATGTCGCGCATCTGCCGCCCGGCTGCCCGTTCGCGCCGCGCTGTTACCGCGCCGAAGAAATTTGTCGAGAGCGGTATCCGCCGTTTATGCAAATCAACGAAAACCATCGTTCGCTTTGTCATTTCGCGCACGAAGTTTACGCCGAATCTTTGAAGGAAAGCGGAAACGATGTTTTATAGAAAGAGTTTTCAAATAAAATTCGCTCTGTTATTTTGCTTTATAATTTGCGTTTTGGCAGTAAATTCTGAAGCGCAAAAAAATTCAATGGCTACCGATTTGAAATTAAACCCGAAAGAAACAATCGCCAAAGCATACCAATTACTTAGCCGGAAAGAATCCTGGGTTGCGGAAGTTACCGCTTCACACGAAAAGTCGCCTCAATCAACGCTTGTCATTCGTGTTTCTTCGCAAAACTATCAATTTATAAATTCAGACGCGAGCGGTCGAAAACTGATGGAAGTAGTTTGTATCGGAGACGACAGTTATTTTTTTCTGGGAGAAAAATGGGAAAAAGAAAAGCGTAGAGATTCCAGCAATTTAGCAGAGTTGAGAGAAAGTTTTGCAAAATCTCCCGAATCTATCAAAAATGCGGAATTCGTTGGCAAAGAGCATTTTGGCGGAACGGATGCCGCTGTTTATCAATTTGATTTTGATTTCAATCTCTTAAAAAAGAATTTATCTCTGGATACAAGTGTCAAAGTTCCTGATATTAAAATGAAAATTTGGATAAGCGGCAATAATTTACCAATAAAAATCGAATCACTTCGAGAAACAAGAGGTTTAAAAGGTTTAGGAATTGAAAGGAAAGTCGAAAAATATAATTTCGAGGAAAATGTAAAAATCGAAGTTCCCAAAATTTAAAAAATGGAAAATGAAAATCTAATCTCAATTCAAGATTTGAAAGTTCACTTCAAAATCGGCGGCGGACTTTTTAAAGAAACAAAGCACGTCAAAGCGGTTGACGGCGTAAATCTCGACATTAAAAAAGGCGAAACGCTCGGACTCGTCGGCGAATCGGGCTGCGGCAAATCGACTCTCGGCAAAGCTATTCTGCGCCTGACCGAACCGACCGGCGGGCAGGTTTTCTACAACGGGAAGGACTTGGCGCATTTATCACAAACCGAAATGCGCGACGAGCGGAAGAACTTGCAGATGATTTTTCAAGACCCGTATGCGTCGCTTAATCCGCGAATGACGGTCGGGCAAATTATCGGCGAGCCGCTTCGCACGTTTAATTTGAAAAACGGAAAATCAACTCAAGCGAGAGTGCAGGAATTGATGGAAACTGTCGGTATGAGTCCGCGTTTCGTTAAGCGTTACCCGCACGAATTTTCCGGCGGTCAGCGGCAACGAATCGGAATCGCCCGCGCGCTTGCGGTTGACCCGGAGTTTATAGTTGCGGATGAGCCGATTTCCGCGCTCGACGTTTCGATTCAGGCGCAGATTATGAATTTGATGGAGCGTCTGCAAGCGGAAAAAAATCTGACGTATCTTTTCATCTCGCACGACCTGCGCGCGATTCGCCACTTATCCGACCGCGTTGCCGTGATGTATCTGGGAAAAATCGTCGAGTTGGGCGATGCGAAAGAAGTTTATCGAGAACCGCTGATGCCTTACACTAAGGCTTTGATTTCCGCCGTTCCCGTTCCAGACCCGCAGATTGAAGCAAATCGAAAAAGAATTATTTTAAAGGGCGACGTTCCCAGCCCGATTAATCCGCCTGTCGGCTGCAATTTTCACACGCGCTGTCCGTATATGATTGAAAAATGCAAAACGATTGAGCCGCCGCTCGTCGAAATAAAACCGAAACATTTTGCGGCGTGCATACGCATCTCGCCCGACGAGCCGTATATCGAACAGG
>JALYZF010000070.1 GCA_030948995.1 Acidobacteriota bacterium | reverse complement strand
CGCACGCGACTGATTCGGCGCTGCGGCGGGCGGTTGAAAATCTGGACGCAAAAACGGATTTTAGTAACGTATTGGTAACGAAACAAAAACGGCAAGCCTCAGGCTCGCCGTAAGTTGTTGATTCTGTTGGTGGCTGGAGAGTGACTTGAACACTCGACCTTGGGGTTATGAATCCCACGCTCTAACCAGCTGAGCTACCCAGCCGCGAATATCTAATTATAGTTTGGGGCGCGGAAAAATCAAGTTTCATCCGCCGCTTAAATCGGCGATGCGTTTTCCGGCAACGCTCGTCCGGCGTATAATAATCATAAAAACTGAGAGAGAAACATTATGCGCGCAAAATTCATTTTCGGAATTGTTTTGCTTTTGCTAGCGACATTCGGCGTTTTCGGACAAGCGCGAAAAACCGCGCAGACGCAAACAACTTCGAGGACAATTACAGTTATAACCGAACCGAAAGCCGTCGTCTGGCTCGACGACGTTCGATATGGCGCAACCGACGACACGGGAAAATTAACGCTGCAAGCCGTTCCTGCCGGAATGCGAAAATTGCGCGTTCGCGCCGACGGTTTCAAGGAAGTTTCGCAAAATTTACTTGCCGCTCAAAAAGGCGACGTAAAAATAGTGCTGACAAAAACGAGCGACGAAGCCGAACTTACTTTTCAGCAAGCCGAATCGCAAAAAGATAAAACAAAAGCAATCGAGCTTTACCAGAAAGCTATTCGCCTGCGTCCGAAATACGCCGAAGCAAATCTCGGTTTGGCGCGCGCCTTATCCGATGAAAGCGATACGGACGAAGCCTTAAAAGCTATCAAAGCGGCACGCGCTGCGCGTCCAGTTTACCCGGAAGCATCAGCCGTCGAAGGCAGAATCTACAAATCGGAAAACAACGATGAAAAAGCGATTGCTTCATTCAAACGCGCCATCTCGGAAGGCAAAGGTTTTCAGCCCGAAGCGCACGCCGGTTTAGGTTTGCTCTATCGAGACAAAGCGGAAACTGCGGCTGCGGCGGGCGATTTTCAAAGCGAAAAAGATTATTACATTCTCGCCGTCGGTCAATTAATCGATGCCGCCGCGCAACTCGGAGGCGCGCCCGATGCCGTAACGATTTATCAGCTGCTCGGCGATTCCTACGAACGCGCGAAAATGTATTCCGAAGCCGTTAAAGTTTACGAAAAATTTCTGCGCGTTTTTCCCGATGCAAGCGAAGCCGACGCCGTGCGCTCTTTCATCGTTCAGTTGAAAAAACGAATGAGCGGCGAGCAGTAAAAGTAATTTTTATATTTATTAAATTTCTCTGGCGGCTTGCAGAATTTTAACGGTCGTCGCAAAAAAGCGCGAAGTCGTTTTCATTTTGCAGATTTTCTCGATTAATGCCGCCGGATTGCCCGGACTGCCGCCCGTTATTTTTAAAACGGAAAACACTTCGCCGCCGCTCGCCTGCAAAATCTCGTAATCGTTTTTCGGCGAAACATACGGCAAACGAAAATCTTCGGGCAGTGGCTTCGGTATAAAAGTGATAAGAAATCTGTTATCTGGCATTGCTTCGATTTCTTTGAACGGGTCGAGTTCGATTGCGCGCTCAACTTCCGCGACAGTTCGCAAAAACGTCGGGACTTCGTAACCCAAATTTGCAAAAAGATGCCGCTCGGTTCGCATCGTCAGCGCGGCGCGGTCTGTCTCGACGGTCTCAAAAAATATATTTCCGGTCTGAATATAACTGCAAACATTTGAAACATTCAACTCCGCAAACAATTCGCGCAGGCGCTCCATTTTAACGCGATGCCCGCCGATATTTATGCCGCGCAAAAGCGCGATGTATTTTACAGATTTCATAAAGAGCTATTCTGCGGATTACTCTGTTTTACCGTTTTTACAAATCCGTCAATTTTTGCAGCTGTCACTTTTTAACGTTTGAGATGACGTGGGGCGAAACCGCCACCACGCAAGCTAAAGGTTAAAAGACCCGTTGATAACAAAGTAGCTGTTTCGCCCTCACGTCCATTGAATTGTTAGCCGCGTTTTTGCATCTTCGCACCAACTATTTCTCGCGCTTTGTTCCAATCGTTTTCGCTGGCGAAAAATTCTTTTGTCAAAAGGTTAAATCCCTGTGGACTTGAATATAAAAGAATACAATCGTCTGTTTCTTTGTGTTTGGTGAACATTTTCCATTCCATTTCAGAAGTTCCTAATCCATTTTCGGTTCGCAACAAATCATCTGAAACAAAACCTTTTATCGGTTTTTGCAGATAAGGTGAATGCTTGTAAGACCAATAAGCCGCAATCATTTGAAACGCCATCATCAGAGGAACGAATGACAAAGCGAGAAGAGTTGCCAGAATTTTAGTCAAGATTGACACTTGCTGAAACCAAATTATCGGCGTGAAAATCGCTGGAAAAAGCATCATCCGAAGCCATTGTGATTTTATGTGAATCATTTGGGCTTTGGCAAAATTTTTCCAAGAAATCGAGCCTTGATATTGAATTGTATTTTCTTCCATTTTACTTGGTTAAAAATAATGTCGAGTTTACCACGAAGCGGCTAACTAGTTATTAACTCCAACGCCGTTGATAATACATTCGTTTTCGAGTATTATCAACGACTTTTATAATTTACTTACGACGCAATTCCTTGATTCTTTTAAAAAGCTGCGGCGCGAGTTTCATTGTTTGAAAGAGCGAGCCGGTTGCAAAATATCTGGCAAATCCGCGAAAAGTTTTGATTGCTTCAAGCGAATACGGAAGCCACCAAGCATTCGGCAGAATCGCAAAACGATTAACGTGAATATGCTGCGGCTGGACGAGTTCCATTAAACCTTCGCGCCCGTGCGTTCTGCCGTTGCCGGAGTTTTTGAAACCGCCCCAAGGGGTCTGTCCGATGCCGTGCGTGTATAAAACTTCGTTGACGCAAACCGTTCCGGCTTCAATTTGTTCGGCGACACGATTTCCTTTCGCCAAATCGCGCGTCCAAACGCTCGCCGTTAAACCAAACTCCGAATCGTTTGCTAGTTTGATTGCCTCTTCTTCGGTTTTAAATGTCGCTATGGGAAGCGTCGGACCGAAAGTTTCCTCGCGCATTCCAAGCATCTGGTTCGTCGCATTTGCAATAACAGTCGGCTCGAAAAATGTTCCGGCAAAATTGGTGTTTCGCCGTCCGCCGGTTAAAATCGTCGCGCCTTCGCGCCGAAAACTTTCGACGTGATTTTCCACCGTCTTCATTTGTCTTTCCGAAGACATCGCGCCGATGTCGGTCGTTTCCTTATCGCCCGAATCCTGCCGAAGCTGTTTTGTTTTTTCGACAATTTTTAGCGTCAATTCTTCCGCGACCGATTCCTGTATATACAATCTTTCAACCGACGAACACGACTGACCGGAATTGCAAAACGCACCCCAAATCGCGGCTTGCGCGGCGAGTTCTAAATTGGCGTCTTCAAAAACAATCATCGGGTCTTTGCCGCCTAATTCTAAAACTACGCTCGTTAAATTTTTCGACGCGGCTTCGGCGATTTTCTTTCCCGTCGCCACGCTTCCGGTGAACATAATTTTGTCCGGCGCGGATTCAACTAACGCCGCGCCTGTTCGTCCGTCGCCTGTAACAACCTGCACGACATTTTCAGGCAATCCGGCTCGTCGGAAAATCTCGTCGATTTTCTTGCCCGTAAAAGGCGTAAGTTCCGACGGCTTCAAAACAACCGTATTTCCAGCCATCAAAGCCATCGCCGTTTCGCCCAACGGAATCGAAAACGGATAATTCCACGCGGGAATAATTCCGACTACGCCTAATGGTTGATATACGATTTTCGAGTAGCGTCCGAGCGCGCGATAAAGACCGATATTGATTTTTCGAGGTTTGAGAATTTTGTGCGCGCTGCGAGCGAAATACTGCATTAAATCCAAAACGGGCGCAATTTCCATTGAAAGGGCTTCGGCAACAGGCTTGCCCGATTCGTCGGAAATAAGCCGCGCGATTTCGTCAAGTTCGGCGAGAATAGCTTCGCGCGCATCCATCACGAATTTAGCGCGCGCGCCAAATGAAGTTTCGCGCCATGTTTGAAACGCTTCACGCGATTTTTCGACAGCCGTTTTTACATCGTCGGCTGATGTATTCGCAACTCTGCCGATTTCTTCGTTTGTCGCCGGATTATAGGAGATGATTTCATCCATTGTTTTCGGAATTGAAAGAACGGCGCTCATATTTGCTCCTTTTTAACAATATCTTATTTAATCATTTTTGATGCTAATTTTCGAGATTGCATTCGTTAACGAGCGCGGGTGAAAATTTTTGCCGGTAAATCAAATAATTCTTGACAAGATAAATACGAACAATTATTCTTAAAACTACAGGTTTTGACGAATGATAAATGAAATTGACACAAAAATACTGAACATTATTCAGAAAGACGCGCGGATTGCCAATGCGGAAATTGCGAGGCAAGTCGGTTTAGCGCCGTCTGCCGTGCTGGAACGCATCAGGAAATTGGAAGAGCGCGGCGTGATTCGTGGTTATGCGGCGGAGATTGACGCGGCGCAAATCGGTTTCGGTTTGACGGCGTTTGTTTTCGTGAGGACGAGTTTTTGCGGTAGCATCGGTTCTGTTTTGGCGAAAATTCCAGAGGTTTTAGAAGTTCATGACATTGCCGGCGATGATTGTTATTTGCTCAAAGTTCGCGCCGAAAATACTGACGCGCTCGGAAAATTTTTCCGCGAGAAATTAAAAAATCTACCCGAAATAATCTCGACCAAAACGACGATTGTTTTGCAGACGATAAAGGAAACAACGGCATTGCCGATTGAAGAAACGGCAAGCAGCAAGGAAGAGTCGCCCGCCAAACCGAAAGCTAAACCAAGTGCGAAGAGCAAGCGGAATTTGAAAAAACAAGGTGATTGAAATGCAGAAAACAGACGTTACAAAAATCAATCCGAATCGCAATTTGGTTTTGTTAGTTGCGGCGTTTGCGGCGGTTTATATTTTTTGGGGTTCGACATATCTTGCAATCAAATATGCAATTGAAACTCTGCCGCCGTTTTTGATGGCGAGTGCAAGATTTACAATTTCGGGTTTAATTCTGCTCATCTGGGCGCGATTCTCCGCCGATTACGAAAAGCCAACGCGCGCGCATTGGCGGACAAGTTTTATAATCGGAACGCTTCTGCTTTTGGGCGGCAACGGCGGCGTCGTTTTCGCCGAGCATTACATTTCTTCGAGTCTCGCCGCGCTGCTCGTTGCGACCGAACCTTTTTGGATTGTCCTTTTAAGCTGGCTGTGGCTAAAAGGCGCGCGCCCGAATTTAAAAGTCGCGCTCGGACTCGTCATCGGTTTTGTCGGCGTGTGGCTTTTAGTTAGCGGACAAACCACAAATGGCGCAGCATCGAACGCCGATAGCACAAAACAGCTTTTAGCTACAATTGTAATTATCGCAGCGGCTTTATCTTGGGCGACCGGTTCGATTTACGGCTTGCGCGCGCCCGTTCCCGTATCCTCGATTTTGACGGCGGGAATGCAGATGCTCGCCGGCGGTTCGGTTTTGCTTCTGGTCAGTTTGATTGCAGGCGAATTGTTTCGATTTAACATCTCCGAAGTTTCGAGCCGTTCGTGGTTCGGACTTGTTTATTTAATCGTCTTCGGCTCGCTCGTCGGCTTTACGGCTTACAGTTGGCTGCTGAAAAATGCGCCGCCTGCAATGGTCGCAACTTATGCTTATGTCAATCCGGTAATTGCCGTTTTTCTCGGCTGGTTAATTGCAGGCGAATCCTTTACAGCGCAGGTGTTAATTGGTGCAGGCGTGATTGTTGGCTCGGTCGTGCTGATAACTTCACACAATAAAAATGAAAAAGATTCGGCAATTGAAAATGATATTCACGAATCTCAAACTCCGACGGGAAATTGTCCGACTTTATCGACTTCAACTTAAAATTTGCAACGCCGGGAAGAAAAGTAAAAATGTAGGAAAGTGAAAAAGTTTGACGAGGCAAAAACTTTGCTTTTTCACTTTCCTACATTTTAAAAATCTCTGCGTCTCCAGCGTCTCTGCGTTGAAATTAACTTAACATTTGCCCGACGACATCATAGCTCGCCTGTAAAGCGGCACTCAATTTCGTCGCGTCTGTGCCGCCGCCTTCCGCCATATCTGCTTTGCCGCCGCCGCGACCACCGACGACGGGAGCGATTTCCTGCACGATTCGTCCGGCTTTCACGCGGTCGGTTAAATCGTCCGACACCCGCACGATAAACGAAACCTTGTCTTCTTCCGCTCGTCCAAGAACGACAACGCCGGATTTCAGTTTTGCCAGAAGCGTATCGGATAAATGACGCATTCCGCCTTTGTCTAAGCCTTCGACGATTTTTGCCACGACTTTCACGCCAGAAATTTCCCGCGCTTCATCGCCGTTTGACGAGCCTTGCGAAACCGCGCCCGTCGCAATCTTCATTTTCAACTCATCATTTTCGCGTTTCGTGCGTTTCAATTCTTCCTGCAATTTTTCGATTGCCGTCGGCAATTGGTCGCGCTGCGTTCTTAACGATTGAAGCGATTTTTCGATTAAGCGCTCATCCTCGCGGAAGCGCTCAAACGCATCGAATCCGGTAATGGCGCGAATGCGGCGCACGCCGGACGCAATCGCTTCGTCCGAAATGATTTTAAAACTACCGATGTCGCCCGTCGCGCGGACGTGCGTTCCGCCGCAAAGCTCTTTCGAGAACGTGCCTTCGCCGATGCTCAAGACACGAACCTGCGAGCCATATTTCTCGCCGAACAAAGCCATCGCGCCTGACTGCATCGCTTCTTCGATTGATTTTACATCGGTATTTACGGCGTCGTTTTTCAAGATTTCCCGATTAACCAAATCTTCAATCTGCTGCATTTCCTCATCGGAAATTGGTTGATAATGCGTGAAATCAAAACGCAAATAATTTGGCGCGACAACCGAACCGGCTTGCTTGACGTGCGTTCCCAAAACTTCTCGCAAAGCCGCGTGAACAAGATGCGTCGCCGTGTGATTGCGCCGTGTCGCGTCGCGTTTCTCAGCGTCAACCGTTGCGACAACTTCGTCGCCGATTTTTATCGAGCCTTTTTCGACTTTCGATTTATGCAGAATCAAACCGGCAACAGGCGAGAAAGTGTCCTGAACTTTCGCTCTCAAATTCTCATTCGTCAAAAATCCCGCGTCGCCGACCTGCCCGCCCGATTCGGCATAAAAAGGCGTTTCATTCAAAACGATTAAACCTTCTTCGCCTTCTTTGAGTTCGTTTATTTCATTGTCGTCTTTAACAATTTTAATTACTTTCGCATTTTCGATTTGCGTCGTTTCGTAACCTTTGAATTCAGAGCGGACGGAAGTTCTTTCCATCGCAACGTAAATTGGTTTGAGATTTTCTTTTTGTTTTGTTTTGCCAATTTCAGAAGTTTCTTGAAGTTTTTGAATCGCCCTATCAAACGTTTCATCAAATCCATCTTCTGAGAAACCAAAACCATTTTCCTCTAAAACGACTCTAATTAAATCTTTCGGTGTTCCAAAAGTATCGTAAAGTTTTGCTAATTCTAAAACTAATTTTTCAATTTCTTCTGGATTCTCAATTTCGTAAGCCCAATTTATCCGAAAATTTTCAGATACTGAACCAGTTCTTTTAAACGGATTTTTGCGTGAATTCTCATCAATAACAAAAAAGCCTCTCCACAAATTTCTTTGTTCAATGATTTCTTCAACACTTATTTCAGGCATTTCCGATATTAAATCTTGACCGTAAGGAAATTCTTTGATTAAAAATTCCATTGCGCTTTTTTTTCTTTGAGAAAGATAATTACCAATTACCTCATCCAATTTTCGCAAACCGACTGTCATCGTGGCACCGAATCTCTCTTCCTCAAGCCGCACCATTTTCGAGATAAATTCGCGCTGCACTTCGAGTTCTGGATAAGCGTCTTTCATCTGGTCAACGACAAAATCGCAGACTTTGTAAAAAAACGAATCGTTAAATCCGAGATGCTCGCGCCCGTGATAAATCGCGCGGCGCATAATTTTTCGCAAGACGTAGCTTCTGCCTTCGTTGCCGGGCAAAATTCCATCGGCAATCGAAAATGCCGTCGTGCGCGCGTGGTCGGCAATCACACGGCAGGCAAATTGTTTTTGTTCGTCAAAATTCTCGTAAACGCTCATAAAATAATTCTTGTTTTATAAATAGCTGTAATTTTATCTTCCGGCAAAATACTTCAGTCTTTTTCAAGTAAGATTTCGCTGGGTAAAGCCATTTCGGAAACTTGCTGAGCATCATTCTCCAACGGTTTCGCTCGCATTAGGCTGACGCTTAACTCCCAAAGTTGTTCCATTATTTTTAGCCGGTTAGCAATTGCTTCAGGCGACATATCAATCATCACTTTTCAACCTCTCAATATCGGCTAAATCCTGAAGGCGTCCGCTGATTGTTTTCAAGAAAATCAAACCTTCTTTTGAAACCGTAACCACTTTTCCTTGATTCCATCCGAACGTTTTGCGCGTTTGCCAAACTTCTTTCAGCATTTCTGTAACAAGCAGCAAATCAAGTGTAATAAGCATTTTCGTTTCAGCATCAATCTTTGAAATTCGCCTAACCTCGATTGCGCCGTCGTGAAAATGAAGCGGTAAGCCTTCAACGTCATAACCTAAACTTTCGGCGATTTTCCAAACTTCGGTTAAATCATCCGAAAGAATCAACAAATCAATATCAATCGTCGCCCGCGGAAAACCTAAAATCGCCATCGCCCAACCGCCGCAAACCGCATATTCAATTTCGCGCTCGTTTAAAGCTGAAACGATGTTTGTAAATTCTTGCAGCAGCGTGGACATTGCAATTATTTTGCCTGCGCGAGTTCAGCCGTAAATTCGACAATCGGTTTTAACAAACTCGTTTCAAAAGTCGAATGAACGCCTTCCATCACGACCGTCATTCTCTCCAAACCCGCGCCCGTATCAACCGACGGGGCGGGCAAAGGTTCGAGTTTATAAACGCCTTTCTCTGTCTCGACGCGGTTATACTGCATAAACACGAGATTCCAGATTTCCATCGTCGTGTCGCCTTCGTCCGCGTTGACCAAATCGGCACGGTTTTTTTCGGGATTGCCGGGGTCGTCGCCCAAATAATAATTGATTTCCGAATTCGGTCCGCACGGTCCGGTTTCCGCCATTTGCCAGAAGTTATCTTTCTTTCCGAAACGCAGAATTCTATCGGGCGATGCGCCTGCTTTTATCCAAAGCTCGACGGCTTCTTCGTCTGCCGGAACTTCATCGTCGCCTGCAAAGACTGTAAACCAGAGACGATTTACATCGAGTTTTAATTCGTTGACGAGAAAATCCCAAGCGAAATTTATTGCGTCTTCTTTGAAATAATCGCCGAACGAAAAATTGCCGAGCATTTCAAAAAATGTTTGATGGCGAGCGGTTTTCCCGACTTCATCTAAATCGTTGTGCTTGCCGCCAGCGCGGATACATTTCTGGCTCGATACGGCGCGCGTGTATTCGCGTCGTTCGTTGCCGAGAAAAACGTCTTTGAATTGATTCATTCCCGCATTTGTAAAAAGAATCGTCGGGTCGTTCGGCGGATATACGGGACTCGAATGCACGATTTTGTGTCCGTATTTTTCAAAATATTCTAAAAATTTTCGTCTGATTTCGTTTCCGGGCATCATAAATTTAAAAAGGCTCGTCCGTTTATAAAAGATAAATTTTAACACGAAAACGCAAAGCAAAACTAACCGCGCATAAAAGCAGTTTTGCTTCGGAAAATCAAAAATCGGATTTCAGACGAATCCAAAATCCAAAATTTGACTATGCTCCAATTATTTTTTCGAGTTGCGGCGTGATTGAAAATTTATTGTAAAGCGGGCGGCGCGCGTTTGTGAGCGCGAGAATGTTCTGCGTCAAGTTGCGGTAAATGTTGGCGAATTTCGGATGTTTGGCGAGTTTGTCGAGCAGGCGGCGCAGAGTTTCGTTAATTCCGGCAACAAAAATCTTGGCGCTCGTCTGTTCCTTCATCGTGATTATGCCGTACTGATAATCGAAAATCCCTGCTTTCGGGTTCAAAAACGGATAATCTAAAGCGATTTCCGAACGCGCTTTGTCGAAAGCGGACGAAAAATCAAGATTCGCTTTGGCTAAGCCGTCGTCAACCGTTTGCAGCAATTCGGCGGTCAAACCGAGCAGCGTTTGCCAATCCTGCGGCGCGAGTTGATTCGTCTGTCTGGCTTTGGCTTCGACTTGATTGCTGAATTCTAAGGGTAACGGAGATTTCGGTTGCGGCGTGCCGTTTTGAGTCGGAAGTTTTTGGCTTGCCGCCGTTTCGATTTTGCCGTTTTGCCCGACCGGCAAATCAGGTAGCTCTAGCTCAATGTTTTGAACAACAACCGAATTAAAATTTTTTTCGTTAGCGTTTGCGGTTGTTTCAAGCGGGTTTTGCGCGATTACTTTTCGCGGCGGTTCGGTAATAAGTTTCTTTTCTTGCGCCGACATTAACGATTCTTCTATCGCTTGGAAAACATTAATAATTCCGCCCGGCTCGCGCGCGCGGATAAGAAGGCGCTGCATCGCTTCTTCGCCTTCGGCAATGCGTCCGGCAATGCGGTCGTATTCGCGAACTGTCAATTTGTTTCCAGCAGTCAAAAGAATGTCGGCTTCATAGCCGCTCAGCTCGACGCGAATATTTCCGACAAACTGACGGCGTTGCAGATGGCGCACAAGAGCCGAAAGGTTGACGAACGACGTATCCAAATTTTCGTGAACCGGACGATTTTTCATTGATGGACTTATAGCCGCAAATTCTCGATTAAATTTTAATGGATTAACGATGCGGGCGCAATTTTACGCTCTTTATATAAAAAAATAGCTAATCCGGTTTGATTTCCATTGCATCTTTTTTATTTTTCCGTCAAAATTCGCAAACAAAGCTCTTCTAAATTCTAGATTCTCGGTGCTGACTATTACAAGGCAAACGATTAAAGACTCGGCACAAAATCTTTTAAAATATGAATTCTTTATTTCGTAAAAAATCAATCGCCCAAATCCAAGCCGATGCCGCCGCCGGATTTTCCGACGCGGAAATCGCTTCGGGCGATAATGTCAGTTTGCGCCGCTCGCTCGGCACGTTTGATTTGACGATGCTCGGCATCGCCGCGATTATCGGCGCGGGCATTTTCGCAATGGTCGGGCAAGCCTCTTACGACGGCGGACCTGCGGTGATTCTGCTTTTCATTTTCGCGGCAATCGCCTGCGGATTTTCCGCTTTGTGTTACGCCGAATTCGCCTCGAAAATTCCGATTGCAGGCTCGGCTTACACTTACGCTTACGCTTCGTTCGGTGAATTGTTGGCGTGGATTATCGGCTGGGATTTGCTGGTCGAATACGCCATCGGCAACATCGCCGTCGCCATTTCTTGGAGCGGTTATTTTGTCGGCTTGCTCGCTTCACTTAAAATTCCTCAACTCGGCATCGACGACGGCATTCACGTTCCCTTAAATTACACGATGGATTTTCGCACCGCAGGTCTCGGCTATGACGCAGTGCAAACAGCCATCGGCGACGGTAAAACAATCGAAGCATTGCGGGCGGCTTGCGACGCGAAAGACGCGGCTATCAATTGCGGGCAGCTTGACGCTTTTGCGGCTTGGACGAGCGCGCCGCATATCGGCGGAATCCCAATCATTGCTAACTTGCCCGCGCTTGGAATAGTTTTCATTATTACTTGTTTGGTTTACATCGGCATCCGGGAGTCGAAAACCGCCTCCAACATAATGGTCGCGCTCAAACTCGCGGTGATTTTGCTCGTCATCGTCTTAGGCGCGTTTTATGTGAAAACTGAAAACTGGCATCCGTTTTTGCCGAAGGGTTTCGGCGGATTAACGTCGGGCGTGGCGGCAGTTTTCTTTGCATATATCGGCTTCGACGCGCTTTCGACGACCGCCGAAGAATGCAAAGACCCGTATAAAACTCTGCCGCGCGGAATGATTTATTCTCTTATTATCTGCACTGTGTTATATGTCGCGCTCGCGCTGGTTTTAACCGGAATGATTTCCTATACGAAATTGAATGTCAGCGACCCGCTGGCGTTTGTGTTTGGGGAAAAGGGCGTCAATATTCCTTGGGTTTCGGGCGTTATCGCCGTCAGCGCCGTGATTGCGATTGCCACCGTGCTGCTCGTTTTCCAACTCGGTCAGCCGCGTCTCTGGATGGCGATGAGCCGCGACGGACTGCTGCCGAAAATCTTTTCTTCGATTCATCCGAAATTCAGAACGCCTTGGTTTTCGACAATTTTGACCGGCTTTATGGTAGCGATTCCGGCTCTCTTTATGAATTTGACGGAAGTTACGGATTTATCGGTTATCGGAACTTTGTTCGCTTTTACAATTGTCTGCGCGGGCGTGCTGGTCAAAGACAAAGAATTTGCCGGACAAAAACGCTATGTGCCGTATATCAACTCGCAATGGATTGTGCCGCTTTTGTTCATTGTTATGGAAGCGGTGATTATTTATTACAACGGCGACGCGGTTATCAAATTTTTCACCGATTACGCGCCCGCTAAAGACGGCTCGACTTTCTGGGCGTTCGTTGAAAAAATTCCGTATTTCGTTTTCCTGATTTTTTCCTTGATAATGGCGGCGCTCTGTTTCGTCAAACGTCTTTCGCTGATTCCGGTTCTCGGCATTATGTTCTGCACATACTTGATGACCGAACTCGGCTGGACAAATTGGTTTCGCTTTGCAGTCTGGCTGATTATCGGCTTGGGCGTTTATTTTCTCTACAGTTATAAGCACAGCAAACTGCATAACCGGGAAGAGATAGCTGAATCGTGAGAAAGCGGAAAACGGGTAAGATATATATCTTACCCGTTTTCTTGGTTTCTTTTGAAACCAAAACAGATTTTCGCGCGTCTAAAAGCGCAGACCGATTTAAATAAAAAATTTCAGGAGTTAGTTTTATGAAAAAAGTATCAGTTTTAGCGGCTGTTTTCTGTCTGTTTTTAGCGGCAGGCGCGGCGTTCGCGCAGGAAAAGGCGGCAAATTTTGCGGGAACTTGGCAGCTTGATGTTGCGAAAAGTAAATTGGGCGAAAGAATGCGCGTCGAATCAGGCACTTTGACCGTTACGCAGACGGACAAAAACTTGACGGTCGCAACCGATTTCAAACGCGCGCCGCGACCGGAAGGCGACGGCGCGATGCCTCCGAGCGGCAATGGCGGAATGCGGCAAGGCGGCGGACGCGGCGCTGGAATGATGGGCGGCGGAAACGGCACTGTAACTTACAGTCTAGACGGAAAGGAAATGACCGTCGAATCGGAAACGCCCAGCGATATGCCGTCCGCAAAGACGACGCTCAAAGCAAAAATCGAAAAAGACGGAAAACTAAAATTAAATTCAACGCGCACTTTTAATGGTCAAATGGGCGAGATGACTATTAAAACAAGCGAAACTTGGGAACTTCTCGACGGCGGCAAAACCTTAAAAATTACGCGAGATACGGAATCGCCGCGCGGCTCGCAAACGTCGGAGATGTATTTTACGAAAAAAGAAAGAGGAGCGATTGGTGTTTCTTCAGGCAATAATCAGACGACGGACGGCGCTTCAACTAATGACTCAGGCGTGGTTTATCAAGGCGACAGAGTAAAAAGTATATCGGACGGCATTTCCGTTTCCGCCGAATCGCCGTCGTCGCAAACGGCTAAAATAATTTCTGCCGGCGTTCTTAACGGAAAAGTCTTGAAATTTGTGCAACCGGAATATCCGCCAGCCGCTAAAGCAGTGAAAGCGGGTGGCGCAGTGAGTGTGCAGGTTACGTTTGATGAGCAGGGAAAAGTCATTTCGGCAAAAGCCGTGTCTGGTCATCCGCTGCTCAGAGCGGCTTCGGAACAAGCGGCGCGAAAATGCGAGTTTGCGCCGGTTTTGCTTCAAGGCGTTCCGGTCAAAGTTACCGGCATTATTACTTATAATTTCATTTTCTAAAATGGCGGTTTTTAATTTTGTGAAAAAGGCAAGAGTTTCGGCTCTTGCCTTTTTTGTCAGAAAATTTGTTTTATAGATTAAATAAACAAAGCTGAAAATTTTTGAGCCTTGAACTTTTCGCCTTGAACCCTGTATTTTAACAAGAGTATGGAATATCCCTTGTGGGTTTGGATTTTTTTCTTTGCCGTAGTTTTGATTGCGCTTTTTACTGATGTCGGCATTGTCAACCGCAAATCTCACGCGCCCACGCGCCGCGAAACTTTAATTTGGAGCGCCGTCTGGATTTCTTTGGCGCTCGCCTTTAACGCATTTATTTTTTGGCAATTCGGCGGTTTTAAGGCAAAGGAATTTTTCACCGGATATTTAATCGAGCTTTCGCTTTCGATTGACAATCTTTTTGTCTTTTTGCTGATTTTCAATTTCTTTCGCGTTCCGAAAAAATACCAGCACCGCGCGCTTTTCTGGGGAATTTTTATGGCACTCGTCCTTAGAATGATAATGATTTTCGCGGGCGCGGAACTGGTTGAAAAGTTTAGCTGGATACTTTATTTTTTCGGCGCGTTTCTGGTCTATACGGGAATAAAAATGTTTTCGGGCGACGAAGAATTCAACCCCGAAGAGAGCGCGATTGTGAAATTTACGACGCGCTTTGTTCCGATTACGAAACGATACGAAGGCGAAAAGTTTTTCGTCGTCGAAGACGGCAAGCGCGTTGGAACATTGCTACTTTTGGTTTTAATCGTCATCAACGTCGCGGACTTAGTTTTTGCCGTCGATTCGATTCCGGCGATTTTCGGAATTACAACCGACCGTTTTATTGTCTATACTTCAAATATTTTTGCTATTCTAGGATTGCGGACGTTCTTTTTTCTGCTCGTCGAGATGGCGGAAAAATTTCATTTTCTCAAATACGCTCTGGCGTTTGTCTTGAGTTTTATCGGTGTTAAGATGCTTTTGCCGCTCGCCGCCGCAGGCTTGGCAACAGTTTTAAGCAACGATTCGGGTTTTGCCGCTTTTCTGCAAAGATATTTGCAACACGATTTTGAACAGACGGTAATAAACGTCTCGCTCGGCGTCGTTGTCGGCGCAATCGCGCTTTCGATAATTTTCTCCCTGCTCTTTCCGCCGAAACCGGAAGAATCAGGCGAAAAAAACATCGATGCGGAATAATTTTTTGAACTGTCTTTAATGAGCAATAATAATCCAAGATTTTACGTTGACTGGTGGAACGTCAGAAAAACCACGCTCTATGGAATCGGCGCTTTAATCGTCGTTCTTGCGCTGCTTAGCGGTTTGGTGTGGCTTTGGCGGAGCGGTTATTTTCAAACGCAGGCGACCGAGACGGAAGCGCCGAAAGATTCGGCAAAAATCATTTCATTTGAAGGCGACGTGCGCGTTATCCGCGCTTCGACGCGCGAGACGATTCTTGTTACGCGCAACACATTTGTGTCGGCGGGCGACACGATTCAAACGCAGGCGGACGGACGCGCGCAAGTTCAGATGATTGACGGCTCGATTTTGAGCGTGCGTCCGAACTCGACGGTTGTCATCCGCGACAGTGCTTCGATTTTGGGCGGCACGAATGTTCGCGTAACGCTCGACGATGGGCAAATCAATGTCAAAACCAAAGAAAAGACTGAAAGCTCTGAAAACGTCGTTGAGATGAACGCATCGGAAAGCGCGCTAAACGCGCAGACCGACGCCAGCTTTAACAGCAATCCGAATACAGGCGGCGAGATTCGCATCAGTCGCGGCAATGTCGAAACAAATACGGGCGGCGAAAAAGTTTTAATCAACGAAGGTGAATTCGCAACCGTCAACAATGGTAAAATTTCCGGCAGAGAACGCTTGCTCGCTGCGCCGACCTTACTCGCGCCGCCCAGTTCCGAGCAAGTAACGACTTCAAACGAAATTTCTTTTCGCTGGCAAAAACCGGAAGCAACTTCCGCAGTGAGTTTTCATTTGCAGGTTGCCCGCTCACAAGGTTTCGTCGCCGACTCGATGGCGGTCGAGCGCGCTTCGATAACGGGTCAAATTTTAAATTTATCAGGCTTTCCGCCGGGCGTTTATTACTGGCGCGTGCAAGCTTCGACAGCTTCCGGTCAGCAAAGCGATTGGAGCGAGTTTCGCAAATTTACCATCGTTAAACAGGCGGGCAGCGAAACGATTACGGCAACCGATTGGCAGGCGGAATCAGTCGGCGGAGGTATTTACAGAATACGCGGCAGAACGCAAGCCGGCACAATCGTGCGCGTCGCCGGACGCGAAACTTTTGCCGCTGCAGACGGTTCGTTTCTTTTGCAAATCTCTTCGACGCAGCCTTTCGCTGCGGTCGAACTGAGTGACGATAAGGGAAATCGCAGCCGTTATAATTTATCTTTGACGACGGGAAACGCCGTTCGGCAAAACTGAATTACGCGCTTTCAAATTACGAATGTGCTGAAAGTTATCTTTGCATTTGAGCTACGTAATTTGAAATTTAATTCTTTCGATGCCTTCAATTCGTAATTTGATTTATGAGCCACACATTCAGGCGACCGGCGCGCGACACGGGAAGTTTGGGTAAACTGAAACTCGCGCTCGGCTCGATGTTATGCCCAAAATTGAACTCAAATACGGAAAATCGCAGATTGCCTTTAACGCTGACGAAAAACGTTTTCAGATTTTGGGAAACGCGGAAGAAAAGCGCGCGCTTAATGATGTCGAAATCGGCGAAAGATTTGATAATCCGGTTGATTCAAAAACAATCGAAGAACTTGTTCAACCGAATGAGACGGTTTTAATTGTTGTTCCTGACGCGACACGCCAAACGGCGAGCGGGCAGATTGTAAATCTTCTCGTCAGGCGTTTAATTGCAAACGGCACGCCCGCGCACGACATTCGCATCATTTTTGCGACGGGAATTCACCGCCGCGTGAGCGACGAGGAAAAAAGAGAATTGCTCACGCCGTTTATCTTTCAACGCATTAAAACTCTCGACCACGACGCACGCGATTTGGCGCAAACGGTTCGGTTCGGCGAGACCGACGCCGGCATTCCAATCGAACTAAATCGCGCGCTCGTCGAACACGACCGCGTGATAATCGTCGGCGGCATTTCGTTTCATTACTTCGCGGGTTTTACAGGCGGGCGCAAACTGATTTGCCCCGGACTTGCTTCGGCGCGAACTGTTTCGGCAACGCACAAACTCGCTTTCGATTACGATAAAAAATCTCGCCGTGCTGGTGTCGAAACGGGAAGTTTGAAAGAAAACGCTGTTCATGAAGCGTTTATGTCAGTTGTTTCAAAGTTGCCGCCTGCCTTTTCGATTAACACAATCGTTAATGAGCAAGGCGAAGC
>JALYZF010000040.1 GCA_030948995.1 Acidobacteriota bacterium | reverse complement strand
ACATTATCTAATTGGGATATGAAACTCGTTTTTGGAAGGATAAAAGGCGAGAACGCTGTTGAAGAAACCGTTGAAATTCTACTTACAAAAGAAATGGCAAAAGTTTTAAATATTTTACTGTCTACACATTTTAAAGTCTATGAAGACAAATTTGGTGTTGTAAAAATACCCGACCTTCTTGACATAATAAAGCAAGAAATGCCGCCAAAAACAGAAACGAAAGAGCAACAAGTTCTTGCTTCTGCCGCTCGTAGAAAAAAGAAATAAATTATCGAAAACGCAAAAGGCTGGCGCATCTGTCCAGCCTTTGTTTTTATCAGCAACACAAAATTACACCACTACCTAGAATTCAAAATCCTGTCAATTTATCAAAGCTAGCGGTATTTTTCTGATTTAAGCTGCCTGAAAATAATTTTTATGAAATTTTAATTATCAGAAAACTTCGGCGAGAACAATTGTTATTTCCTTTCTCTGAATACCTTTTCAAGCGGCGTCAAATCTTTTTCGTCAAAAACTTCCGCTATCGGCTCGCCTCTTTCCAATTGTTTAGTTTCAATTATGTTCTTGATTTTCGTTAAGGTTTGTTCCGCTTCGGGTGCATAAAAGAGAGCGTTGCCGCCAAACCATTTTACTTCGATATAGCGCGGGGGTCTTTCGGTCAATGTTCGCAGAAGCAAATTAAGCTGCGGCTCAACAATAGAAAACTTGGCATCACTTAAAGGTGCAATTTCAAACGGCTCTTGCTGCGGTAGATTTTGCTTGTGCGGTAGAAACATTAAACTGTCCCTGCCGATATAAAGCACTCCGCCAACAGCTCGGTTTTTACTTTTTATCCAATTACAAACTAATCTGTGCGAAAACTCTCTGTCGGCAGGTGGCGAAACGGCAATGTTAGAATTATCAGCATAAAGAGCATCCGTTCGCGCCCTTCCGCGCCGCCGAATTCTAATTCGAAGCAGCGGCAGAAATAACAAGCCCGCAAGGATACCGGAACCTAAGCCCGCAAAAAGTGCCATAAACAAGCTCATGTTCCTGTCAACTACTAAAGGAAACACCACTCCAAAAATCAGCGCGAAGGAGATAGCCATATAAAGACCGCCTACAATCGGCATCCGTTTCCCGTAGCCTGTTTCATCAACATCGTAAGCGTCTCTCGAAACTAAATTTTCCATAACGTTTCCTTTTATTACTAGATGCGCTCAGTTTTGCGGTAATCAGCCAAGCTGCTCATCTTAAGATGATTCTAACGCTATCGAAAAAACTCGCCAAATTATTTTACTCTTTCTATGTATTTCGATTCGGTCGGATTGACTCGAATGCGCTCGCCTTCGGTAATAAATGGCGGAACTGTAATTGTAACGCCGTTCTCTAAGGTCGCGGGTTTGTTTGAATTGGAAACGGTTGCGCCTTTCAAAACAGGGTCTGTTCGCGTAACTGTCAGTTCCATCGAATCGGGCAATTCGACTCCCATCGGCGAGCCTTCGTAAAATTCGACTTCGAGTTTCAAACCCGGCATCAGCCACTGTGCAGCGTCGCCCAACTCGTCTTCGGACAAAGCGATTTGCTCGTAAGTTTCAGTGTTCATAAAATGATGCTCAGAACCGTCTGAATAGAGATATTCCATATCGTGCTGTTCGAGCAACGCTTTTTCTAAAGTGTCGTTTGAGCGAAAACGATGTTCAAACGAGCTTCCTGTTTTCAGATTTCTCAATCTTGCTTGAACCATCGCGCGCAGATTTCCCGGCGTGTGATGACGAAATTCCATCACCTTGCACGGCGCGCCTTCAAAAACAATCACCATTCCCTTACGCATATCGTTTGCCGAAAGTGCCATAATAGTTAAGTCTAATCTCCGTATATTAAAAATTCGTTTGATTTTACAAAGTTTCTAGTTTAATTTTTGCTATGCGTCTTTGTCTAGTCGCAGTAGAAACCACGATGAAAATTTTAATCACCGGCGCACGCGGAATGGTCGCACGCGCGACAACAAAATACTGCCAGTCAATTGGTGACACGGTTACAACTTTCACACATCAAGAACTCGATATTTCAAATGCTGAACAAGTTATGGAATCCTTTTCGCGCGTTCCGCCGGACGCGGTGATAAATTGCGCCGCTTACACGAATGTGGACGGCGCGGAAACGAATCGGGAAGCGTGTTACGCGGCAAATTCGGCGGGCGTCGAAAATCTGTCGCTGGCGTCGAAAAAATTCGACAGCCGTTTTGTAACGATTTCGACCGATTATGTTTTCGACGGCGCAAAGTCCGAGTTTTACACGCAGCGCGACACGCCGAATCCGCTCGGTGTTTATGGCAAATCGAAGCTCGAAGGCGAAATTAGGGCGCGTAATGCTTACGCGCGTTCGATTATTGTGCGTTCGGGTTGGATTTACGGCGCGGGCGGCACAAATTTTTTAAGCGTGGTGCACGAGCTTCTCGGCGAGGGAAAACAGATAAAAGCAATTTGTGACGCATACGGGACACCGACTTTTGCCGACGATTTGGCAAAACGCTTGCGGGAACTGACGGAACTCGATATGCCCTGCATTTTTCACGTTATAAATTCCGGCGAAGGCACAACCTATGAAGGTTTCGCACAGAAAGTTTGCGAGATAAAAGGTTTTGATAAAAACCTGCTCGAAAAAGTTTCAAACGAGGCATTGAAACGTCCCGCGCCGCGTCCGAAAAGCTCGAAAATGGCGTGTCTTTTTAGCCAAAAATTCGGGCTGTCTCCCTTACCTCATTGGGAAACAGCTCTTCAGGAATTTCTTTGTGAATCGTAAATAGCTTTTTCCATTTACGATTCACTATTTATGACTTACTATTTCGCGTCTTCAACCGAAACTACATCTTCCATCAGTGGCGTCGAATCATCGTGATTCGCGTAATAATCGGAAGTATAACCGTAGCCGTAATAGTTGTATTCGACCGAGTTGAGCCGGACGCCGTTCAGAACGACACCATAAATTCTCGCGCCGATTGTGCCGAGTCGCTGTTTGAAACGGCGTATCAAATGCATAGAGCTTTTGCCCGCCATCGCTACCAGAATAACGCCGTCAACCAGAGTCGAAAGAATTGCCGCGTCGGTAAAAGAAATTGCCGGCGGCGAATCGATAATGACGTGCTTGTAATTGCCCTTCAAAAATTGCAGAAGATTTTTCATCTCGCCCGAACTTAAAAGCTCTGCCGGATTCGGCGGAATCGGACCGCTGGTGATAACCTTCAGCTTAGGCAAACCCGCGTAAGGTTTAAGCAGATTGTCGGTATTTTTTTCGCCTGAAAGATAGTTGGTCAAACCGTTTCCGTTTTCCAATCCGAAATGGCTGTGCAGACGCGGGCGGCGTAAATCACAATCGATAATGACAACGTCCGCTCCGGCTTGTGCCAGCGTGATTGCCGTATTAATGGCGGTCGTCGTTTTGCCTTCCGAAGGCTGCGAAGACGTAACGAGAATCGTCTGCGGCGGCTTTCCGGCGGAAGAAAACAGCAAGGACGTTCGCAAATGCCGGTATGCTTCGGCAATCGCCGAGCGATTGTCTCTGAGCGATACCAGAGCCAGCGAAGAATTAGAGTCGCCGCTTTTTCCAGCCGCAATATTCAGTTTGCGCTTGTCGCCGCTGCTCTGATGCGGAATCAAAGCCAGCGTCGGCAAGCCCAAATACCTGCCGATGTCGTCGGAAGTTCGCACCGAATCGTCCAGATAATCGAGCAGGAATGCCAAACCGATGCCAGCCGAAAGCGAAATCAAAAATGCTATAAGTATGTTGCGGCTTCTGTTCGGTCCGATTGGTCCGCCCGGTTTTTGCGCGCGATTTGAAATCGTCAGATTGTCCGGCTTGCTGCTCGTCACTTCCAGTTCCAATCCTTTTTGTTTTTGTATTAAAGTGTCGTAAAGAGTGCGATTCGTTTCGATTTCTCTGGTCAAAGTCGTCAGGCGGGTTTCGGCAACTCCGTTGCTGTTTGCCTGTCTGTATTCGCTCAAATATGCGGCTTGCATTTGCGCTTCGCGTTTCTGCGCCGCCTGCAATTGCGCGAGCAGTCCGGTCAAAACCTGTTCCTGCGCGTTTTTATTCAGCTTTTCGCTTTCGGCTTTGTTCTTTTCCGTATCCTCTTTGTCTATTCTCGTAAAAGATTCTTGAAGCGCTGCGATTTTCGCGTCAACTTTTTTAACTTCTATATATTCGGGCGTGTATTTCGACAACAAAGATTCCCTTTCGACTTTGAGGGCATTGATTTGATTATTAATATCTTCAAGCCGCTTCTTCAATTCGGCTTCACGGATTTGATTGAGTTTTTGCGCGTCTTGCAGAGCTTGGTTGTTAGTTCCACCAACAACCGACATAATTTGACCTTTGCCGGCAGCGGCGACTGCAGCGTCGTAATCCTGCTGCTTTCTTCTGCGCTCGTCAATCGCCGTCATCCACTGCGTGCTTAAAGTCGTTAATCTTTGTGCGGTCAAATCGCTGCCCTTTTCGGGCGAAGCCAAAAGATTGTTTTTTTCCAGATAATTGATTCGTTCTTGGTCTTGATTATTGATTTGAGTCCTTAAATCTTCGATTGATTTCGTCAAATCCACCAAAGATTTTTTCGAGCCTTCCGTTGCGCGTTGGATGTCTTGCTCGATAAAAACTTCGGCGGTTTTATCTGCAACTTTCGCCGCTAAATCGGGATTCGTGCTTGTTACGAAAATATTGACGAGATTTGTTCCTTCAACTTTCTCAACTCGCAAACCGCCGCTTAACATTCCGGCATAAGCGTCAACGCGCGATTTTTCTTCGGGCGTCAGAACTATCTGGTCAGGCTCGGTCGAATCGGTTTCGGTCGCCGTTATCACAGGCAAAGAAGATGCGTTGCTTTGATTTTCCTTTTCGCCTGAAACCATTGTCCGAAGCGTCGAGAGAAAACTTCTGTTTGGCGTGCCGAACAGATTCGGCTCGCGCTGCAAGCCGAGACGAATGACGACGGCACGCATCAGGTCGGGATTATGTAGAAGTTGTAGCTGCGTGTTGTAGTAATTTGCGTCGTTGCCTAAATTGATATATGTCGCGTCTTTCGTTGACGGCAATTTCGGCTTGCGCGGCTCAATTACCATTTCCGTGCGCGCTTCAAAAATGGAAGGCTGCCGATACATATAAAATGCGACGACGGCGGTCGTGATAACCGTCATCGCCAGAATTATTGGCAAACGTTTATAAACGATATTCAGATATTCGACAACCGAGCGCTTCTGCTCGACCGTATCGTCGTCGTAAAAAGGTGAATAATTCGCCGGGTAATCCTGCTGATTCGGCTTTTGCAAATTGCCGACATTCGGTAGAGGCAACAATCTTTCGTCTTTTTCCATAACTACTTTTATAAAACCCCAAACTCTTTATTAAATCTACTAGAAATCCGCGCAAGGCAAAGTTGTTTTATACCATATTCGGCGCAAAATTTCCCTATATTAATTAGAAATTTTCTAAAAACCTTTCTTAAATAATTGAAAATATACCTCTTTTTGCCCGTCAAAGCAAAAATTTTTACCGTTTGAATTATGCGACTTTTGTTTCAAGCAAGCCGCAGATGTTATATTTTTCTTTTACGCTAAAGCAAAATATTTTCATCTAACAAAACACAACGTATGATTGGAACGACCGAAAAAGAAAACGCATTTATAAATGGAATGATAACGGAGGCTTCCGCTCACGATTTCGATTTAGGTATTGACGGCTTTAGGTATTCCGACCTTTATGATGCGCGACGGCTCAAAGAGATTGCCGAAAAATTCTACGCCGAACTTGCCCGTACCGAACCTGTTCTGCACGACGCTTTGACGAAATACATCGCCGCGCGCGGTCGCGGCTACGAAAAACGAGTCGAATCGAAAATCCTGACCGACGCCGCGCCGCATTTATCGGAATTTGTCGCGCGAATGTTTAATATCGCCGCCGAGCGCGAAAATTTGCTGAAAGTTATCAACGAGCAAGACCCGATTTGGACGTATAAATTTTTTGTCCAGCGTCGCGCCATCAAAAAGTTTAAGGCTGAAAATCTGACGGATTTTAACGAAAGCGAATTATCGCTTGCTTTGAACGAACTGAAAAATGCGGCGTTCAGCGAAAGTTTGATTCACGACGAAGAATTGAGCGTCGCGGCAATGACGGTTAAAATTCTCGAAGCCGAGGAACAATTAACGAAAAATCAGGAATTAACCGTTTCGTCGCAAACGACGATAAAAAATATCGGTGCGGCTTACGAGCGCTTAAAGGACAAAACTTTCGGCAGAGTTTTCACCCGGTTCGTCAACGAAATAAACGAAACCGGCGAGCTTCTTCAAGTAAAAGCCGTCGCCCATCTGTTGGAAGCATGGTCGGCTCTGCAATTCTTTAAAAAAGAAAAAAAATGGTATAGCTTCAAAACGCCGCACGGTCTCGACTATCAAAATCTCGTTCATCTGATTCACCCGAAAGCAGATTTACCGAATCTTCTACGCGGCGCGGATAAAGATTTGAGACGGCGCGACGGTTTTAAATTAACCGACGACCGCGGAACTTTGCGCGATTCGCTTTATGAGACCGATTACTGCCTGATTTGCCACGAGCGCGACAAAGATTCCTGCTCGACCGGAATGCACGAAAAGGACGGCGCGCCGAAACGAAATCCTTTGGGCATCAAACTAGAAGGTTGCCCGCTCGATGAAAAAATCTCGGAAATGCACTTGATGAAACGGCACGGCGATTCGATTGCTTCAATCGCACTTGTAACAATCGACAACCCGATGTGCGCCGGAACGGGACACCGAATTTGCAACGATTGTATGAAGGCGTGCATTTTCCAAAAACAAGAACCCGTCAACATTCCGCTTGCCGAAACCGCGAGTTTAACGGACGTTTTAGCTTTGCCTTACGGTTTTGAAATTTATTCGCTTTTGACGCGCTGGAATCCGCTTAATGCAAAACGCCCGTATCAATTGCCTTACAACGGCAAAAATATTCTTGTCGTTGGCTTAGGTCCTGCCGGTTACACGCTCGCGCATTATTTGTTAAATGAAGGTTTCGGCGTAGTTGGAATGGACGGTTTGAAAATCGAACCGCTGTCCGACACAATTACCGGCGCCAACGGGCGAGTTTGTCCAAAACCCGTAAAAGACATCGCCGAGATTACAACCGAACTCGACAATCGAATTTTGTCCGGCTTCGGCGGCGTTTCCGAATACGGAATTACGGTGCGCTGGGACAAAAATTTTTTGACGATGCTTCAATTAATGTTGTCGCGCCGCACGCATTTTCGCGCTTACGGCGGCATTCGTTTCGGCGGAACTTTGACGATTGAAGACGCTTGGGCATTCGGTTTCGACCATATTGGCATTGCCACGGGCGCGGGTCGTCCGACAATCGTCAAGATGAAAAACAATTTAATTCGCGGCATCCGCAAAGCATCAGATTTTCTGATGTCTCTGCAACTGAATGGCGCGTTTAAAAAAGACACGCTGGCGAATTTGCAGATTCGCCTTCCGGCTGTCGTTATCGGCGGCGGCTTGACGGGAATCGATACGGCAACGGAGATTTTCGCGTATTATCCCGTGCAGGTCGAGAAAATGCTGGAGATGTTTGAAGACTTACAGGCAGAGTTTGGCGAAGAATCGGTTTGGGCGCGCTTTGACGATGAAGAAACGCGCGTTCTACAGGAATTTCTCGAACACGGCAAAGAAATTCGTATCGAGCGCGAGCGTGCAGACGAGGCAGGCGAAGAACCGAATTTTGTGCCGCTCGTGAACAGCTGGGGCGGCGTGTCGCTCGTTTATCGCAAGCGTCTTCAGGACTCGCCCGCGTATCGCCTCAACCACGAAGAAGTTCAAAAAGCTCTCGAAGAAGGCATCAACTTTATCGAGAATATGAATCCGTCCGAAGCCGTGCCGGATGATTTCGGCGCGGTCAAGGAAATTATTTTCGAGAAATTAAATTACATTGCCGAAACAAATAAATTTGAAAATTCCGGCAAGTTTGCAACCTTTCCGGCGCGAACTGTCTGCGTCGCGGCTGGAACAAGCCCAAACGTGATTTACGAAAAGGAAAATCCGGGAACTTTCAAACTCGACGAATGGAAACAGTTTTTCGCGCCGCACAAATTAGAGCGAAATGGCGATGGACGATTTCACGTTGTTGAAGTCGCAAAAGGCGAAACTGGATTTTTCACGTCGTATGAAAAAGACGGAAAGTTTATTTCCTATTACGGCGACAATCATCCGATTTACGCCGGAAACGTCGTCAAAGCGATGGCTTCGGCAAAACACGGCTACGAGCGCGTAGCGGAATTGTTCGCAAGCGAAATTTCCCGCGAAAACGAACGCGAAAACGAGAACAAATTCACGAAGTTAATTGACACATTAGACGAACAGCTTCGCGCTACGGTGGTTCGCGTCGAACGATTGACGCCGACGATTGTTGACGTAATTGTCAAAGCGCCACTGCAGGCGAAAAAATTCGAGCCGGGACAATTTTACCGTCTGCAAAACTTTGAAACTTTTGCGCCCGTCGTCGAAGGCAAACGGCTGATGATGGAAGGCTTGGCGCTAACGGGCGCGTGGGTTGACGAAGAGAAAGGCTTGCTCTCGATGATTGTTCTTGAAATGGGAACATCGTCCCGGCTTTGCTCGCTTCTGGAAGAAGGCGAAGAAGTTGTCGTGATGGGTCCGACCGGAACGCCGACGGAAATTCCCGAAAATGAAACTGTTCTGCTCGCGGGCGGCGGATTGGGAAACGCTGTTTTATTCTCGATTGCCAAGGCGATGAAAGAGCGCGGCAATCATTTGATATATTTCGCCGGTTATCGCAACGGCGCGGATTTGGTCAAGCGCGAAGAAATCGAACAATCCGTTGACCAAGTTGTATGGGCGACTGATATGGGCGAAGAAGTCGTGCCGCACCGACCGCAGGACGCGCATTTTCGCGGCAACATCGTTCAAGCGATGATTGCTTACGCCGAAGGAAGTCTCGGCAATCAAACCGTCAAATTGTCAGACGTTGACCGCATCATTGCAATCGGTTCAGACCGTATGATGAACGGCGTCAAAGAAGCGCGCCACACGACGCTGAAATCTTTTTTGAAGGAAAATCATATCGCTATCGGCTCAATCAACAGCCCGATGCAATGTATGATGAAAGAAGTTTGCGCTCAATGCTTGCAGCGCCATGTCAACCCGCACACGGGCGAAGAATTTTTTGTTTTCTCGTGTTTTAATCAAGACCAGAATCTCGATTCGGTCGATTTCAAAAATTTGAACGAGCGCCTTAAAGCCAATAGCATTCAAGAAAAATTGTCGAATTTGTTTCTTGATAAAATTTTCAAAGATGTCGGGCTGAAAAATTAATAAGCTGCAGAAAAGATTTATTAGTTTTGTCTAAAATTAAATCTTTTCAAGCAAGTGATTTCCAAAGAAGAATGCAGGAACAAAACAGTTATCCGATAAATATAAAACCGGCAACGATTATTCGGGAACGAGACCGCGATTTGGGTTTCGGCGACAAGGTTGCGCGCGAAAGCCGCGAGCGTCTGATGAATCCTGACGGCTCTTTCAACGTCGAGCGCACCGGATTTTCGTATTTGTCGTCGCTGAACTTTTATCACGTTGCGCTGACGATGACGTGGGCGAAATTCTTGGGCATTATTTTGGTTTTCTATTTTGCCAGCAATATCGTTTTCGGTTTAATTTATACGCTCTGCGGAGCGGGCGCGGTGGTTGATACTTCGAGCGTTCCGTTTGAAAATATTTTCCTGCGCTCGTTTTTCTTCAGCGTTCAGACGTTTGCGACAATCGGTTACGGCACGATTCACCCGGTCGGTTTTGTGACGAATTTTCTGGTTACGCTCGAATCTTATTACAGTATGCTGGCGCATGCGCTAATTACCGGACTTGTTTTCGCGCGATTCGCCCGCCCGACGGCGCGGATTATTTTCAGCAACAACGCTATCATCGCACCGTTTCAAGACAAAACAGCTTTTATGTTTCGACTGGTCAACGGTAGAAATAACCAGCTCATCGAAGTCAACGCTAAAGTTACGTTTAGCAGATCAGTCGAGGAAAACGGCAGAATTGTGCGAAAATTCGACCCTCTTGAACTCGAACGTGAGAACGTCTATTTTCTGCCTTTAGCGTTGACGGTCGTGCATCCGATTGACGAAAATTCGCCGATGTTCGGTATGACGGAAAAGGATTTTGAAAAATCGGACGCGGAGATTTTAATTCTCCTGAGCGGCACCGACGAAACTTTCGCGCAAAAAGTTCACACGCGCACTTCCTTTAAGCCCGACCGGATAAAACACGGCTATAAATTTGCCAGTCTTTACAATCAGGTAGATGCCGGCGAAAAAATTTCAATTGATATTCGCAAACTTTCAAAAATTGAAAGGGTATAATGTTTGCGGCGGACGTAATGATATAACACAAGCCAATAAGTTGATTTAAAACGTTACCGCTGATTATGTGTTCAAAATCTAACGTCCGAAAATTTTTCAGACGTTAAATAACCACTGCTAACATTGATTGGAAACTAAAAGTATTGGACTTATTCGTTTGCAATTGATTATAATTCTACCCAGTAAAACCGCCGAATTCAAAGCCTGAATAATTCTATATTTACAAGTAATCAGAAAGATATGAAAATCATTTTCGCCTTGCTTTTTTTGACGCTTTTGGCGTTGCCGTCTAAGTTACAGGCTCAAAATAACGAACCCGATACAGGTCAGGAAACAAACAAGTCATTTGTCAGTGTTCCGGTGATGGTAAGCGATAGAGAAGGACATTATATACCCGGTTTGAAAAGGGAAGATTTTTCAGTTTACCAAGACGGCGTAAAACAAAAAATCAACTTTTTTTCTACCTACAACGAGCCGCTCAAAATCGCTCTTCTGCTCGATACCAGCAAAAGCACCAGAAATGTAATAAAGAAAATCAGGGAAGCCGCCAAAGAATTTGTCGGCTCGCTCAATGCGAACGACGAATGCGAGGTGGCGACATTCGATTCGCAGGTAAAAATTATCAATTCCTTTACTTCCAATCAGAAAGTAATAAAAAACGCTCTCGACAAAGTGGAAATAAACGAGCATGGCGGAACGCTTATGTATAACGCCGTCAAGCAGATTGCTCAGGAATCGTTTAATAACGTCAAAGGTCGTAAGGTAATCATTCTTCTGACGGACGGCAATGATTTCGGTAGTTCCGTTACAAAAGGTGAATTTATGAATCTGCTCGAAGAATCGGACGTATTGATTTACACCGTATTTTTTAAAACGAGCAATAGCCTCGATGAATCGATGAATGCGGCAAAGCGAAAGAAAATCAAAAAGCCTCGAAAAAAGAAAAAAGATGATTTGAATTCAATTCCCGCGCAGGCGGTATATGTGCAGAGCGACGAAGAAACCGTGCTTCTTGAAAAAAAGGACGAAACCGAAGCGATAGATTCCTTAAAGAAAATGTCCGATATTACAGCCGGTCGATTTTATCTAAGCACCGTGCCGGATTTGAAAAAGGCTTTCAAAAATATTACGGGCGAGCTGACGCAGCAATATCGGCTTGGATATAACTCGAAAATGGCTGCAAACGACGCGGCGGCTCACGACATCACTGTTAAAGTTGACCGTCCTGATGTGGTAGTCCGCGCGCGGGGCACATTTCGCACCAAGCGGTCGTGATTTTCTATCAATACGATTTTGCTCGGAATTTTGCGGAAGGCGTATAAACTTATGAAAATTTTTATCACTGTATTTTTAACTTTATTTTTTGCTTTCTCGGTTTTTTCTCAAAAGCAGGCAGAAGTGATAGTTACGTTGACTTATATGCGTAAAGCGCCGGATTTAAGTTCGGAAAAGGTTCAAACCGTTCTAAAGGGAGAAAAACTTACCTTAGAAAAAAATCAAGAGACAAACGGCTGGTATTACGTTTCCATATCGAACAGAACCGTCAAAGGCTGGATACGAAAAGACACAATTAGCCCGGCAGTCAGCGTCAGGACAGTTATTGAAAGACCGCAGCGAGTCGTCTCAATTCCGCCGTCGGCTAGCGGCAAAACGCCAACCATAAGCAAAACATCGACTGCCGGCAAAATACCAACCGCAAGCAAAACCCCAACGGTAAATCAAGCCCCTGCTCCGGCAAATGCGCCCGTTGAAGAAGAAGAAATTATTCGTATTGACACGGAGGAAGTTAAATTAAATGTGCGTGTCGTCGATGCGAATAATCGAGCCGTGAAGAATCTGAATCAATCGAGCTTTAAGGTTTACGAAGACGATGTTTTGCAGCCGATTAACTCTTTGACTATGACCGAAATTCCGATGATTAACGCTCTGCTAATTGATAATTCGCGTTCGCTTCGCTCGCAGCTGAAAAATATTATCGAAGCCGGAAAAATCCTTGTCGTAAAAAATCGTTCGACCGACGAATCAGCCGTTATCCGCTTTGTCAGCGCGGATAAAATCGAAGTCGTGCAGGATTTCACGCTCAATAAAACCTCTCTGATTCAAGGCTTGGATAATTTGTTTGTCGAAGGCGGTCAAACGGCTCTCATTGACGCTGTTTATTTTGCGGCGAAAAAAATTGACCAATACCAAAATCCTGCCCAAAAAGACGATGTTTCGCTACGCGCGTTGATTCTGATTACGGACGGCGACGACCGCAATAGTTCTCATAATGAAGAGCAACTTTTTGAATTGCTGCGCCGGTCCCAAGTGCAAATTTACGCCGTCGGATTCGTTAATAATTTAAGTAAAGAACCGGACGCGAGCGGCACAAACCGTCAGGAAAAAGCAAAAACCTTCTTAAACCGTCTGGCGCAGGAAACAGGAGGCAAGGTTTATTTTCCAAGTTCAATCGACGAGCTTCCGCAAATCGCATCGGACATCTCCGGCGAACTGCACACGCAATACTCGATTGCATACGCCCCGACAAATGATAAACGCGACGGAACTTTCCGAAAAATAAAAGTGCTGATAGACGACGGCACAAACAATGAAAAAAGAATCGCCATTACCCGAACGGGCAGAACTTCCGCAGCGAAATAAAAGAGATAATGTTTACAGGAAACATAAAAACTGCTTCCTTATTGATTGTCTTATAAAAGATTGTCTTATAAAAAGGCGAGTTTGAGATTGATATTTTAGTGACAACTGGCATTACCTGCGACTGTTTCAATATACATCAAAGACTTAGCGGAGAGCGTCGAGTGCCTGTCGGTGTTAATTATTGGGTTCGCTGATAACCGGATACTCCCAAAGCCTCATCTGTTTCTAAAAATCAAAATACTCGTTGCCGTAAAGGTCAACAAATCCTCTCTTGCCGTTTAGCATGAGACCAAAAAAGCCTTCTTTTATAAAAGCATCACACCAAGTACCCTCATATTTTATAGGAATTACTTCCTTTCCAGTTTTATCTATAACTCTCCATTTGTTATTTAATTTCGCTTCAGCCAAACCGTCTGAGAACGGATAAATTTCATCATATTCGAATGGAATTACTTCTCTACCAGTTTTATCTATAAATCCGTATTTGCCTTTTAATTTCGCTTTAGCCAAACCATCTGAGAAAGAACCATTATATTCATATTTCAGCGGTATTACTTCCTTTCCGGTTTGATCTATAAACCCCCAATCATAGCTCAAATTTACCACTGCCCAACCCTCTGAGAAATTATGAACGTAATCATATTTGAAAGGAGCTATTACTTTTCCGGTTCTATCTATAAATCCCCATTTGTCGTTCAACCTTGCCTTAGCTAAACCTTTTGAGAAGTCACCAAGTTCATCATATTTTAGAGGAATTACAACTCTTCCGGTTCTATCTATAAATCCCCATTTGTAGGTCAATTTTGCCTTAGCCAAACCTTCAGAGAACGAATCAATAGCAAAATATTTTATGGGAACTACTACATTTCCATTTTTATCTATAACTCCCCATTTGTCTTTCAATACCACTACCGCTAAGCCTTCTGAGAATGGAAAATTTTTATCATATTTGAAAGGAGTTACTTCCTTTCCAGTTTTATCAATATATCCCCATTTTTTTTTTAATTCTGCCTCAGTCAAGCCCTCTGAGAAATAATCAAGCCAATCATATTTCAGAGGAATCACTACTTTTCCGGTTCTATCTATAAATCCGGTTTTACCGTTCAAGCTTACCTTAGCCAATCCTTCTGAGAACTTATCAACAGAATCATATTCGAACAGTTTTCGTGCCGTATCCTTGAGCTTTGACCAAGCAGCAACAGCCTCAGCACTTGATTTCGGGCGTTCTAATTGCTCTGTTTGTGCCCAAACCGTTATAACTGATATAACAAGCGCTTGCCCGCACATAACAGCTAAAGTCAAAATGCTGCTGATTAGTGGTTTGTATATTTTCATAATTAACCTCGTAAATGCACCTTATTTGCATTGACTATCTTTTGTCTCATCTATGAAGACGGAGCAGATGTCAAGTGAAAATCACACGCACTTCTGCTCGACACTTGTTTTCAAAGCGCGACTCGAATGATTAGATTTTTTCGTTAATTGCTTCTTTTGCTTGTTG
>JALYZF010000274.1 GCA_030948995.1 Acidobacteriota bacterium | reverse complement strand
GGTTATTAGTTATGCCCAGGGCCTTGCTCTGCTTACCACTGCCTCGCAGGAATTGAAAATGGAGGTACCGCTTCCGGAAGTAGTGAGCGTATGGCGCGGAGGCTGCATTATCCGGTCTGGGCTGCTGGATCAATTTAAAAAAGCCTACGAAAATGCAGACCTGAAAAATATGTTATTGGATAAAGACATTGCAGCAACATTAACGCAAAAATTAAACAGCCTTCAACAAGTAGTTTCAGTAGCAGCGCTGAATAATTATCCCGCCGCGGGCCTTATGTCAGCACTGAATTATTTTAATGCATACGGCAGAAAGCTTTTGCCAACAAACCTGGTGCAGGCACAAAGAGATTTTTTTGGCGCACATACTTATCAAAGAATTGACGATGAAGGAATTTTTCACTCAGAATGGGAAACAGAATCTGAAACCGTTTCCACAAAACCTATTGATACAAACTAAAAGAAATGCCAGAGTATAAAAAATTACCTCCCTCCGTTATCTTTATTTTTGGCGGAAGCGGAGACCTCAATTTTCGCAAACTCAATCCTGCCTTATTCAATCTTTTTATTGATGATGCAATGCCGGAACAATTTGGAATTGTTGGTATTGCGCGGTCGGAATATAAGGGCGATGAATACGAGAAACATCTTAAAGAAGGAATAGATAAATTTTCCCGCAGAAAAGGAAAAGCAGATCAATGGAAAAAATTCGCATCGCACATCAGCCATATTTCGATGGACGTGAAGGATGCTAATGAGTATAAGAAAATAGACAAGATCGTAAAAGAAAAGGAAGCAGAATTCGGCACGCATCCAAATATAGTTTTTTACATGGCTGTGGCGCCACAATTAGTTCCCGATATTGTAAAGAATCTTGGCACTTTAGAATTTTGTCACGACTCAAAATGTACACGGATAGTTGTTGAAAAACCTTTCGGACACGACCTCGAAAGCGCGAAGGCAATGAACCAAATGCTAAGTGAATATTTTGACGAAGAACAAATTTTTCGCATTGATCATTATCTCGGCAAAGAAACTGTTCAGAATATTTTGGTTTTTCGTTTCGGCAACAGCATTTTCGAGCCGATTTGGAACAGAAATTATATTGACAGCGTGCAGATAACTGTGGCGGAAAAACTCGGAGTCGAGCAGCGCGGTGGTTATTACGACACGGCAGGCGCGCTGCGCGATATGATTCCGAATCATATTTTCCAGCTAATAACTTTGACAGCAATGGAGCCGCCCGTATCATTCAAGGCAAACGCCGTTCGAGATGAACAGGCGAAGATTTTGCAGGCAATACAGCCGTTCACGCCTGAAGACGTTCTACATAACGCCGTGCGCGGGCAATATGGCGCTGGTAAAATGGATGACAAAAAAGTTGTTGCATACCGCGAAGAACAAAACGTTTCGCCCGAATCGAACACGGAAACTTTCGCCGCGCTGAAAATTTTGATTGATAATTGGCGCTGGGCGAACGTGCCGTTTTATATTCGCACCGGAAAACGTCTGCCGGAAAAACAATCAAATATCGTCATTCAATTCAAAAAAGCACCGTTCATGCTTTTCCGTGATACGCCCGTCGAGCGGCTGCCGACAAACCGCATCGTCATACACATTCAGCCGGACGAAGGTATCACTCTGCATTTCGGCGCGAAAATCCCGGGTCCGATTGTCGATATGGGCGCGGTCGATATGGATTTTAATTATATAGACCATTTCGGAAAACAGATTTCGACAGGCTACGAGCGGCTTTTATACGATTGTATGACGGGCGATGCGACGCTTTTCCAGCGCGCCGATATGGTCGAGGCGAGTTGGTGTGTTGTTTCTCCCGTTCTGGACGTTTGGCAGGCAATTCCCGCCAGAGATTTTCCGAACTACGAATCGGGAACTTGGGGTCCGGCTGAAGCGGACGAACTGCTTGCAAACGACGGGCGAAAGTGGAAAAACGATTGATTCATTTAGCATTGAGCAATTGAATTATTAAATTTTGGATTACAAATCTTTTCTGCAACATCTGACGAGCGAAAAAATAATCGCTCACGACGCCGAAGAGTTAAATAAGCTCGCGGCGGCGAAATTTATTTTCATCGCGCGCGATTCAATAAAAAAAGGCGGGACATTTTCCGTCGCGCTTGCCGGCGGCTCTACGCCGAAATCGCTTTACAGACTTTTGACGACAGACAAGTTTCGCTCGCTGATTGATTGGACGCGCGTTTTTTTCTTTTTCGGCGATGAGCGAAACGTTTTGCCTGACGATGAAGAAAGCAATTTTCGGATGGCTGACGAAAGCATTTTGAAGCCGCTTGAGATTGCCGAAAATCAAATTTTTCGCTGGCAAACGGAACTTAAAGACGCCGGGCTTATTGCCGAAAAATACGAACAAAAGATAAAAGAATTTTTCAATTTACCGGAAAACGCTTTCCCGCGTTTCGATTTAATTTTGCTGGGAATGGGCGACGATGGGCATACCGCCTCGCTTTTCCCGTTTACCGAAGCCTTACAAGAGAATAAGAAAATCGCCGTCGCCAATCGCGTCGAAAAATTAAACACAACTCGTTTGACGCTGACTTTTCCCGCCATAAATAACTCGGCGAATATAATGTTTTTAATAAGCGGCGAGAAAAAAGCCGGAGTTTTGCGGGAAGTTCTAGAAGGCGAACGGCAGCCGGAAAAATTTCCTTCGCAAATGGTCAAACCCGCAGGTGGCAATCTTTTCTTGATGCTCGACCGAGACGCCGCGCAAAATCTCCGATAGAAATATCAATCTTCCATTTACCATTTCACATTTACCATTTACCATTAAGAGTTATGGAAATTGAGTTAGCCGTCGCCTTATTGATTTTGCTCGCGCTCGTTTTTCTGGCGACGATTGATATGGCTTTTTCGCAACTCTCGGACGTTTCCCTGCGGCGTCTGTCGTCGGATTTGGAAGAAAACGAGCAAAGCGCACACTCGGCTGAATTTCTGCGCCGCATACTGGAGAATCGCCCGCGTTTTCGCTTTGCTCTCTCGTCGGCGATTCAAGTTCTGCTGATTGTCTTTTCGGTTCTTGTAACTTTAATTGTTTATAATTTTTACCAAAATCATATCGAACTGCTGCTCGTTTCATTAGTAGTCGGGTTGGCTGCATCAATCACATTTCGCCAAATCATACCGCGTTTTATCACTTGGAAAAATCCCGAAAATAAACTGCTTGTCCTTCTTCCCGTCGCGCGCCCCGTTTACGGATTAATTTCGAGCATTGCCGACCCGTTTCAGTTTTTTACAAAAGACAACACGCCGTTTGAGCAGACAATCATTCCGAACCAGCAGATGATAGATGCGGAGCGGGAAGACAACGCCGACGACATTCAGGCACTGATTGAAATGGGCGAAGCCGAAGGAATTATCGAAGAGCAGGAGCGCGAGTTGATTGAAACAATGGTCGAATTCTCCGATACGCGCGCTGGCGAGATTATGACGCCGCGAACGGAAATTTGCGCGCTTCCGGTGACGGCGACCGTCCGGCAAGCAAGGGATTTGATTATCGAAGAAAAATACTCGCGCCTGCCGGTTTACCGCGATTCGATTGACAATATCGAAGGCGTGATTTACGTGCGCGACCTGCTGAATGCTTGGGCGGACGGCAGGGAAAATCAAATTATTGAAAATCTTTTGCGCCCCGCATATTTTGTTCCCGAAACGAAATCGGTGGCGGAACTCCTTAAAAATATGCAGACTAGCCGCATTCAAGTCGCCGTCGTGGTTGACGAATACGGCGGCATTGCTGGACTGGTGACGGTCGAAGATATTTTGGAGGAAATCGTCGGCGAAATTGAAGACGAAGACACAGAAGAGGAAGAAGTTATCGAGATAATTGAAGGCGAGGACGGTTATTTCGACGTTTTAGGCTCGACGGAAATCGGCAAGGTCGAGCGCGTCTTCGATATGGAAATCGAAACGGACGATTTTACGACTATCGCCGGATTAGTCACTAGCGAAGCCGGATACGTGCCGAAGCGCGGCGAAAAACTCAATGTTCGCGGGCTTGACGTGGAAGTTTTGCAGGCGGATGAGAAAAAAGTAAATCTCTTGCGGCTGAGAAAATCAAACGGCAGAAATTTCGGCGGGGATTCTGATGCAACAGATGATTCCGTTTAATAGAAAATATAAAATGGCAGTTTCGGAAGCGAAAACAAATTTTAATATCGACGAAAAATTATCTTTGGAATCGCAAATCGGTAATACGCCGCTTGTTCGTTTGAGCCGGATAGCCAAGGATTTGCCTGAGTGCATTGAAATTTATGCAAAAGCCGAACATTTAAATCCGGGCGGCTCGGTCAAAGACCGCGCTGCTTTGGCGATGATTCTGGCAGGCGAGCGCGACGGAAAACTAACAAAAGACAAAACGATTTTGGATGCGACAAGCGGCAACACTGGAATTGCTTATGCAATGATTGGCGCGGCGCGCGGCTATTCGGTTACGCTCTGTTTGCCGAAAAATGCCAGCTTCGAGCGCAAAAGGATTTTGAAACTTTACGGCGCGGAGATTATCGAAACCGACCCGTTAAGCGGAACGGATGGCGCGCAAACAGTTGCCAAAGAGTTAGCCGCCAAATCCCCCCAAAAATATTTTTATTCAGACCAATACAACAACGAAGCCAATTGGCTGGCTCATTACGATGGAAGCGCACCGGAAATCTGGCAACAAACCGGCGGGCGAATTACGCATTTTCTGGCAGGCTTGGGAACAACGGGAACTTTCGTTGGAACGACAAGAAAATTGAAAGAGCTAAATCCGAAAATCCAAGCGATTTCGATGCAGCCTGATTCTCCGCTTCACGGTTTAGAAGGAATGAAACATTTAGAGACGGCGATTGTGCCGGGAATTTACGACGCGGATTTAGCTGATGAAACGGTCGAGGTTGCAACCGAAGACGCGCAGACGATGACAAGGCGTTTGGCACTTGAAGAAGGCTTGTTTGTCGGCGTCAGTTCGGGCGCTAATGTATTCGCGGCTTTGCGTCTGGCGCGGCAGTTAAAATCCCAAGCCGTTATCGTTACAATTTTGTGCGACGGCGGCGGCAAATATTTGAGCGAAAGTTTTTGGGATACAGAATAGACGCGCATTAAAATTGCGGTAACTATAAAACGGATGATTTTATTGAAAACGGAACAAGCGGCAGCAATCGAAACGCACGGCGAGAGCGAATTTCCCAATGAATGCTGCGGTTTGCTTATTGGACGTTTCGGCAGCGACGGTCGCAAAACGGTGGTCGAAATTTTCTCGATTGAAAACGCGAAGGAAGAATCGGCGCGGCACAACCGTAGTTTGATTTTACCGAAAGATTTACTGCGCGGCGAACGTTACGCGCGTGCCAAACAACTTGAGGTCATCGGCAATTATCATTCGCACCCGGAACATCCGGCTATTCCGTCGCAGTTTGATTTAGACCACGCGCTTCCGGTTTGGTCTTACGTTATCGTTTCGGTTTTGAAAGGAAAAGCGGCTGATTTGCGCTCGTGGGAAATGGAAGAAGACCGCACGAAATTTAACGAGGAAGAAATTATAAAAGAGGATTAATTTATGGCAGTAACAATTGTAATTCCGACGCCTTTACGCGGCTTTGCGGGCGGGAAATCGGAAATCGAAGTCGAAGCGACAACTGCAGGCGAAGCATTGGAACATTTGACCACGCAGTATTCAGATTTGCGAAAACATCTTTACAACGACCAAAATGCTTTGCGGAGTTTCGTCAACGTTTATGTCGGCGACGAAGACATCCGGCATTTAGACGGCGAAGCGACACCGGTTAAAGACGGCGAAACGATTATGATTGTGCCGTCGATTGCGGGCGGAAATTTTACGGCTGAAGCGAAAACCGCAACCGAATTGCCGACATTAAATAACGATGAATACGCCCGCTATTCACGCCACTTGATTCTGCCTGAAGTCGGGCTCGAAGGACAAAGAAAATTAAAAGCCGCGCGCGTTTTGATGATTGGTACGGGCGGATTAGGCTCGCCGTTGGGTTTATATCTTGCGGCAGCCGGAGTTGGCACAATCGGCATCGTTGATTTTGATGTCGTGGACGAATCGAATCTGCAAAGGCAAATAATTCACGGCACGAAAGATGTTGGGCGACCAAAAATTGAATCAGCGAAAGACCGCCTTCAAGATATAAATCCGAATACGCAGATTGACGCTTACAACACACAGTTGACAAGCGAAAACGCGCTTGAACTTTTCCGCGAATATGATGTCGTTGTTGACGGAACGGACAATTTTCCAACTCGCTATTTGGTCAATGATGCTTGCGTTTTAACCGGAAAGCCAAATGTTTACGGCTCAATATTTCGTTTTGAAGGGCAGGCAAGCGTTTTCTGGGCAGAACGAGGCGCGTGTTATCGCTGCCTGTATCCCGAACCACCGCCGCCCGGACTTGTGCCGAGTTGCGCCGAAGGCGGTGTTTTAGGCGTTTTGCCCGGCATTGTCGGCACGATTCAGGCAAACGAAGTTATCAAAGTAATTTTGGGTGCGGAAGGGATTTTATTAAATCGGCTTTTACTTTTCGACGCTTGGGAAATGAAATTCCGCGAGTTGAAACTTCGCAAAAATCCAAAGTGTCCTATTTGCGGCGACAATCCGACGATTAAAGAGTTGATTGATTACGAGGAGTTTTGCGGTTTAAAACAATCTTTGGAAGATAAAAGGGAATCTGTGGAAGAAATCACGGCAACCGAGTTAAACGATTTAATCAAAAATAACGCCGACGTTCAGATTATTGACGTGCGCGAGCCGCACGAATTTGAAATCGCAAGGATTCCGAATACAAAACTGATTCCGCTTGCGGAAGTCATCAATCGCGCCGGTGAAATTGACGCGAGCCGAATGACAATTGTTCATTGCAAAGGCGGCGTGCGAAGCGCAAAAGCGATTAATGATTTAAAGCAAGCCGGTTTTACCGGAAAATTAATAAATTTAAAAGGCGGAATTACGGCTTGGTCAGATGAAGTTGATTCGACCGTTCCGAAATATTAGTCAGGTTTCAGGCGTTAGAAATTAAGTATTAGGAATCTTCTCGAAACTATCGCCTAGCACCTTAAACCTAATTCAAAGGAGTAAAAATCTATGGCAGTCAGATTAGGCGATGAAGCGCCGAATTTTACGGCGGAGACGACCGAAGGAACAATCAATTTCCACCAATGGCTGGGCGATAGTTGGGGCGTTCTGTTTTCGCATCCGCGCGATTACACGCCGGTTTGCACGACCGAACTTGGAATGACGGCGCGGCTTAAACCTGAATTTGACAGGCGGAATGTCAAAGTCATTGGCTTGAGCGTTGACCCGCTCGCGTCGCACACAGGATGGGCAAAAGATATTGAAGAAACGCAAGGCGCGGCAGTTAATTTTCCGATGATTGCCGACCCCGACAAAACGGTAGCGAATCTTTACGATATGATTCACCCGAACGCAAGCGATACGGCAACTGTGCGCTCGGTTTTTGTGATTGGTCCCGATAAAAAAATCAAATTAACGCTGACATATCCGGCAAGCACGGGACGCAATTTCCTGGAAATCTTGCGCGTCATAGATTCTCTGCAATTGACCGCGCATCACAGCGTTGCTACGCCTGCCAATTGGCAGGACGGCGACGACGTGATTATTGTTCCGTCGGTTTCGGACGAAGATGCGAAAAAAAAATTTCCGAAAGGCTGGAACGCTATTAAACCGTATTTGCGGATCACGCCGCAGCCGAATAAATAGAAACCTAGTTTTTTAGCGCAGAATTTAGCAAATTATAAGCCGACCGGATTCTGTGCTATTTTTATATTCAAATGTCGGTTGATTCAATAGAAAACAATACGGAAAAAGTTGCCGATAGAATGATTTGCGAGTGGTGCGGCAAAGAATTTTCGTGCGGCGCAAATACGGGTAAATGCTGGTGTTTTGAAGTTGAATTGAAACCGGAAACTTTAGCCGGGCTGCGCGATAATTTTAAAAACTGCTTGTGCGGTAATTGTTTAGGTAAATTACAAAACGAGGAAATAACTTTATGAAAATCTTGAGTTCGACCATTCACGGCTTTCTTGATTACGTCGTGATAATTGCTTTCGCTTTAGCTCCGACCGTTTTCGGTCTCGAAGGCGCGCCCGCGGCGATTTCTTATATTTTGGCGGTCGTTCATCTGCTTTTGACCATTTTAACCGCGTTTCCGCTCGGTTTAATTAAGGTGATTCCGGCGATTTTTCACGGCTGGATTGAATTCGTCGTGGCGATTTGTTTGATTGCGATCCCGTTTGTTGCCGGTTTTATCGGCGCGGCACGTAATTTTTACGTCGCAGCGGGCATAATAATTTTCGTCGTGTGGCTAATTACCAATTTTGAAACGACGGAATCTCCGGCAGCCTGATAAAATAATTTCACGATTAATTTTTTATGGCGAAAAAGAAAAGTAAATTTTTAAGCGGCAAGCGCATTGATCCGACGCCGATTGATTCAAAAACGACGCTCGCGGACCTTGTTGACGAATCGTTTATGGCTTATAACGCGGCGCGGATTCGTGAAGCGTGTCGGCTTTTTACCAACAAAATGCTCGACGACGATGTAACCGTCGGCGTTACATTGACCGGCGCTTTAACGCCCGCAGGTCTTGGAATCTCTGCAATAATTCCGCTGATAAAAGCCGGTTTTATTGATTGGATTATCTCGACGGGCGCGAATCTTTATCACGACACGCATTTCGGCATCGGTTTGTCATTGCATCAAGGCGACGCGAAAATGGACGACCGCATTTTGCGCGAAGAAGAAGTCGTCAGAATTTACGACATATTTTTCGATTATTCGGTTTTGCTCGACACAGACGAGTTTTTCCGGCGCGTTATTGAAGGCAAAGAATTTCAACGTTCGATGTCGTCTGCCGAATTTCATTATCTGTGCGGAAAATATGTTTTAGAACGCAGCCGCAAATTAGGTTTGAAAAATAAATCGCTGCTCGCCGTCGCTTACGAATACGGCGTTCCGGTTTATACTTCGTCGCCGGGTGATTCATCTATCGGAATGAACATCGCCGCCAAAGAATTGCAGGGAAGTAAATTAGTTTTGAATCCTAACCTTGATGTCAACGAAACCGCTTCGATTGTTCTGGCGGCAAAACGCGGCATAATTCATACAGGTAAAAAATCGAAAAAAGGCGGCAAATCGGCGATTTTTATTCTTGGCGGCGGCAGTCCGAAAAATTTTGCGCTGCAAACCGAGCCGCAGATTCAGGAAGTTCTTGGTATTGACGAAAAAGGTCACGATTATTTTTTGCAGGTTACAGACGCGCGTTCCGACACGGGCGGACTTTCGGGCGCAACGCCGGGCGAGGCAGTCAGTTGGGGCAAAATTGACCCAGACCAATTGCCCGATGCGGTTGTCGCATACGTCGATTCGACCGTTGCGCTGCCGATTATCACGGCTTACGCGCTGGCTCGACACCAGCCGCGCGAGCCGAAAAGATTGTTCGACAGGCGCGAGGAATTTATGAATTTACTCAAGAAGGAATACGAAAAATCAACTAGAAGATAATTGTAGGGGCGATGCTTGTCGTCGCCCCTACAATTAAATTTACAATGAAACTAATTGCCGAACTCGACGACGAAAAATACGAAATTGCCTTGAAACAAAACGGCGAAAACATTTCTGCCGAAATTGACGGGCGCGCTTACGAACTCGAAGCGCACGCGGTTGAGCCGAATGTTTATCTTCTGAAACACGAAAATAAAATTTATCAAATTTTCGTTGCGCCGAATGAAAAGGCGAACGAACCTTTTTCAGTTAATGTCGGAAACTTTAATTTTGAAATAAAATTAACCGACCCGAAACGAAAGAGAAGCGCGGTAGGCGCAAGTGCGAATGCGGGCGGCGCGGCGGAAATTAAAACGGCGATGCCCGGCAAAGTCGTGCGCGTTTTAGCTGAGCAAGGCGCGGAAATAAAAGCGGGCGACGGCGTTTTAATTGTTGAGGCGATGAAAATGCAAAATGAAATGAAAGCACCGAAAGACGGAACAGTTAAAGAAATTCGCGTGGTCGAAGGCGCGACTGTCAACGCTGGAGACGTTTTAGCGATTATCGAGTAAATTTCAAAAAGCGTTTCGCTCAAAAGACGCGGAAAATAAATATTAATGCCAGATTCAAAACAAGTCCAAAATCCAAAACCCGAAATCCAAAATCTAAAAATTCTTCTATGGGACATTGACGGGACTTTGATTAGTTCGACCGTTCTCGGCGCGTTTAAGACGTATTTTGCGCCTGTAATGCGAGAGATTTACGGCAGCGTCGGCAAATTAGACGATTTAAAAGTTTCGGGAATGACCGACACGCAGATTTTTTACGAAGCCTTAAAAGACGAAGGCTTCACGCCCGAACAAATTCTCGCTCCTATAAAAACCCTTCTTCCGGCATTTAAAAAAGCAATGACCAAAGCTATCGCCAAAACCAAAACGCCTTTTGAAATCAAACCGGGCGTGCGCGAGATTTTGGAAGCGACTTCTAAAAATCCGCATTATCTGAATGCCTTACTGACGGGCAATCTGTCGGTCGCGGCAGAAATCAAACTCGAATATTTCGATTTGTGGAAATATTTTGCCGATAAACCAAACATTTTCGGCGAAATCTCGCACGACCGGCGCGAATTGGGCAAAGCGGCTGTCGAAACAATCGGCAAATTTTTAAGCGCGAAATTTAAACCCGAACAATTCATTGTCATCGGCGACACGCCGAACGACATCGCGGCGGCGCGCGCTTTCGGCGCGAAAATGGTTTCCGTTGCAACGGGCAGAAAAAATCCGAAAGAAGAACTCGTGAAATATAAACCCGACGTTGTAGTTGACGATTTAAGCGACACAAAGGAAATTCTGCATATCTTTGAAACGATTTAAGTTCTGTGAAATCCGCGTTCAATATCTTTCATTGTCAGACGCAAAATTATCGGGCGACCGTGCGGGCAAGTTGTCGGCGAAGAGGTCGTCAGCAACTTATCAATCAGCCACTGCATTTTCTCTGGCGTCAATTTCATATTGACTTTGACGGCGGCTTTGCAGGCGAGAGAGGCGGCAATCCTGTCGCGCAAAGTCGCTTTCGCGCCGCCGCGTTTTTCCTTTTCTACGGTATCTAAAATTTCCGCCAACAGATTTCTGGCTTCTGACGGCGGCAAATCAGTCGGAACGCTCTTTATCGCAATCGTTCTGCCCGACAGACGCATCAAGCCAAAACCCAAATCTTCCAAATCCTGCTCAATTTCATCAAAGGCGGCGGCTTGCGCCGGAGTTAAATCAAAAGTTTCCGGCAATAGAAGATTTTGCGATTGAATTTTTCGCGTCGTTTCTTTGTACCGAAATTTATCAAACAAAATCCGCTCGTGCGCGACGTGCTGGTCAACAAGCAGCATTCCTTCGTCGTCAACCGCGATAATATAACTTTCGTGAAGTTGCCCGATTGGTCGAATCTTTAGCGAAGATAGATTTTCTACTTCAATTGATTTTGGAATTTTTTCAGCGGAATCAAAAGGCGGCAAATTAGTGGTAAGCGGTAAACGGTAAGTGGTAAATTCGTCGGTTTGTGTTTCCTCTTCGATTTGCGAAATCTGATTCATGTCGTTTGAATTTTGAATTTTTATTTCGGCGGCTTGCTCAAATTCGTTTGAGAAAACAGGAATTTCAAAATCGGAGGTTTGATTTGCCGTTTCCGTATTTGGCTGTTCGGAGTGTGATTGCTGATTTACCTGCGAAAGGTTTGAATTATCGGTTGCACTTTGCGCGTTGAAATTTTCATCTCGCGTTTCGGTTGCGAATTCTATTTTCGGTTGATATACATCTTCAGCTTTCTGCAAAAGATTTTCAATGATTGATTCTTTTATTTCAGACTCTGGACTCTGGAGTGCGGACTGCGGACTTTGCACTTGAGACTCGGCGACAATTCCCGCATTCGCAAGCGATTGGCGAATTGCTTCGCTGATTACTTCTTTGACGGCTTCGCTTCTTCTAAAACGGACTTCGGTTTTCGCCGGATGAACGTTCACGTCGATTTCTTCGAGCGGAACTTCTAAAAATAGAAACGCAACCGGATAAACGCCGTGAGGCAAGACGGAGCGAAAACCTTCCAATAATCCGCCCGCGATAATTTTATCGCGGACAAAACGCCCGTTGATAAAAAAATACTGTGCATCTCGCGTCGTTCGCCGCTCACGCGGGGCGGAAATAAAACCGTTAATTTTTGCAACGAATTCGCGTCCGCCGCCGACGGGCAAAAGGCTTTCAATCAGATTCGCGCCGAAAATCTGATACGCCCGCTCGCGCAAATCTCTGGCGGGCGAAACACGAAGGACTTCGCGCCCGTTGTTCGTCAAAACAAACGCGATTTCCGGGTGAGCGAGCGCGTAGTGCGTTACGATGCTGGTTAAATGATAATTTTCCGTCGCTTCCGAGCGCATAAATTTGCGGCGCGCCGGAGTGTTGAAAAACAAATCTCGAACAGAAATTGTCGTTCCCGTCGTCCGCGCAAAATCTTTAACGTCGCGCAGTTTTCCGCCTTCGATATAAACTCTGGTCGCCGCGTCGGCTTCTTCGGTTTTGGTAATCAATTCAACTTTTGCAACCGAAGCAATTGAAGCGAGTGCTTCGCCGCGAAAGCCAAGCGTTTCGATAGCCGACAAATCTTCAAGCGTTTTTATCTTCGATGTCGCGTGGCGCTCAAAAGCTAAAACTGCATCGTCGCGAACCATTCCTTCGCCGTCGTCAACAACGCGCATCAGACGCCTGCCGCCAAGCTCGACATCAATCTGAATGCGTTTTGCGCCCGCGTCAATCGAATTTTCAACAAGTTCTTTAATTACTGACGCCGGGCGCTCGACGACTTCGCCCGCCGCGATTTGATTTGCCAGATTGTCGGAGAGAATTTTAATTTTGTTCATTTTGAAGATTCGACCATTCTTTTTCTGAAAATTTATTATCCGGCAAATCCTTTTTATTTTAAACTGAAATCTAATTTACAAGTTCTTTGCTGCCGACATTTTTGCGTTAAAATTTTCTGGGAAAGCGAGAAATTTCACAAGCTGTCTTTGCGAAATTTTAAGCCGATATGCTATTCTTTTTCTTTTGTTATCATACCTTTTTGTCGTCATAGACACAGGAGTAAATATTAAAAATGGCTAATAATGGAAACGGACAAACCGGACAAATCGTGCAGATTATCGGTCCGGTCATTGACGTAGAATTTTCAGAAAATCATCTTCCTCCGATTTATCAGGCGTTGCGCGTAACGAGCGACGGTTTTCAATCGGAAACGCAAATAGACGTTATCGCCGAAGTCCAACAGCATCTGGGCGAAGGTCGGGTTCGCGCAGTTTCAATGCTGCCGACGGACGGAATGGTTCGCGGAATGAAAGTTATTGACACGGGCGGACCAATTACCGTTCCCGTAGGCGAAGCAACCCTTGGTCGCGTGATGAATGTCATCGGCGAGCCGGTTGATGAACTCGGTCCGGTCAATTCTGAATCACGCGCTTCGATTCACCGACACGCGCCGGCGTTTGACGAGCAGGCGACGGAACTCGAAATGTTTGAAACGGGAATTAAGGTTATCGACCTTATTCAGCCGTTCAAACGCGGCGGAAAAATCGGCTTGTTCGGCGGCGCGGGCGTCGGCAAAACGGTTCTGATTATGGAACTGATTAACAACATCGCTAAAGCGCGCGAAGGTTATTCGGTTTTTGCCGGCGTCGGCGAGCGAACGCGCGAAGGCAATGACCTTCTGCGCGAAATGGTCGAATCGCAGGTTATCACTTACGGCGACGCTTTTACGCACAATATGGAAGAAACCGGCGCGTTCGATTTAACGAAAGTTGATAAAAACGCAATCAAAGGCTCGAAAGTCGCGCTCGTTTACGGGCAGATGACCGAGCCGCCGGGAGCGCGGCTTCGCGTAGCTCTTTCAGGTTTAACGGTTGCCGAATACTTCCGCGACCAGGGAAACGACGTGCTGTTTTTCGTTGACAATATTTTTAGATTTACGCAAGCCGGTTCGGAAGTGTCCGCTCTGCTCGGACGTATGCCGTCGGCGGTCGGTTATCAACCGAATCTGGCAACCGAAATGGGCGAAATGCAGGAGCGAATTACTTCGACTAAGGTCGGAGCTATCACTTCGATTCAAGCCGTTTACGTTCCGGCAGACGATTATACAGACCCTGCACCGGCGACGACATTCGCGCATTTGGACGCGGTTACGGCTCTTTCGCGTCAAATCGTCGAACTCGGAATTTATCCGGCAGTCGACCCGCTTTCATCTAACTCTACGCTTTTAAGTCCTGCCATTGTCGGCGATGAACATTACAATACAGCGCAAGACGTAAAACGTATATTGCAGCGCTACAAAGATTTGCAGGATATTATCGCTATCTTAGGTTTGGACGAATTGAGCGAAGAAGACAAACTGACTGTGGCTCGCGCCAGAAAAGTTCAACGCTTTTTCTCACAGCCGTTTTTCGTCGGCGAGCAGTTCACAGGCTTAAAGGGAAAATACGTCAAAACCGAAGAAACCATCAAAGGCTTCCGCGAAATCATCGACGGCAAATGCGACGATATGCCGGAACAGGCTTTTTATATGGTCGGCACAATCGAAGAAGCGCGTGAGAGAGCGCAGAAAATGGCGGCAGCAGCTTAACTAAATGAGAACTGATAACTGATAGTTTGTTCTTTTCACTATCAGTT
>JALYZF010000265.1 GCA_030948995.1 Acidobacteriota bacterium | reverse complement strand
CACAAAACCTTTGATGGGCGTTTCTTCATTGAAGGCTTTTTCGATTACGCCCCAGGATTTGCGGCTCATAGCATCGGAGCGCGAGAGGATCGGCGGCGCGTCGCCCGAATGAATGCTGCGGATGACGACTTCGACCGCGTCGCCCTGTTTGACGGTTATTTCGCCTTCGGGCGAAGTAAATTCTTCAACCGGAGCGATGCCTTCGGATTTGTAACCGAAATCAATCAAGACTCCGCGCTCGGAAACGCCGACGACTTTTCCTTCGACCAATTCGCCCGTGTGGTAAATCGTCTGCTCTGACTCAAACTGTTTGAGAATCGCGCCAAAATCCATTTCCTTAGAATTTTGCGGTTCATCTGCCGCCGGTTGTTCGTCTTGTTTCGGAACTGCGGGCGCATCTTGCGTCTTCGCTTCGTTTGAATCTTCCGTTTTTGTTTCTTCCAGAACCGGATTTTCATTCTGTAATGAATCTTCCGCTTCGTTGGTAACCTCGTTTGTCATTTAAGTTTATGTTAACGTCCTTATTAAATAGTAACTGTTCAAAATATGAAGCATTTTTCGCGATTATCCGGCTCACAAGCGCGGGAAATCAGTTTTGCAAAAAATCAATCGCTGCCATTTTAAGCGAAACGACGTTTGGAAAGAAGTTAAATGTGCCGACAATTATTTTGTGATTATCACCTGACAAGAGAGATAAGGCATTTATTTTGGCTTCACTTCCGCGCATTGTTCGCATTGACCGGATAAACTTAGAATTTACACGCCAAACTGTTCTGATGTCAAGACAATAAAGCACCGAAATGAAAATAAAACGGTAGTTTACGGGATTTTCCGAGCCGTTTTCTAATACTTATTTGCAGAGATAATTTATTTGAGATAAAAATTTTTAACTCCAATCTAAAGGTTAATATGATACTGAAAATCCCAGAGTTTTTCGGTAAATTCACAAATTGAAAATTCCGGTTCATAATAACGGGATGCGAAAATATAAATTTTACCAACTCGATGTTTTTACCGAAAAAGCGTTTTGTGGCAATCCTCTGGCTGTTTTTACCGATTGCGAAGATTTGACCGGCGACGAGATGCAAATGATTGCCAGCGAGATGAATTTGTCCGAAACGGTTTTCGTATTGCCTTCGGAGAATGCTTTGCGCCGCTTGCGGATTTTCACGCCGAAACAGGAATTGCCGCTTGCCGGTCATCCGGTTGTCGGAACGTGGAATCTGCTCGCGCAACTTGGCGTTACGCCGCAGGCGGAAAACGGAATTGTTCGCATCAAGCAGGAATTAAAGTTAGGCGTTCTGCCCGTCGAAATTGAATTTCGCGCCGGACGACCTTTTCAAGTCGTGATGACGCAAAGCAAATTTGAAGCGGGCGCGATTGTCTCTAACGAAGCGGAAATAAATAAACTAGCGAACGCTTTGGGTTTGGATATATCCGATTTTGATTTCAGCCACGATTTGCCGATTCAAACGGTTTCGACGGGTATAAAGTCAATGGATGTTCCGCTCTCCTCGCTCGACGCGGTAAAACGCTGCCGCATAAATCCGCAGCTATTATCGGAAGTTTATCTTAAATACGGCGCGGTCGGCTGTTACGCTTTTACGTTTGAAACAATCGAAAAAGATTCTCGCATTCACGCTCGATTTTTCGCGCCCGACGACGGAATTCCCGAAGACCCTGCAACGGGCAGTGCGGCAGGCGCGCTTTCCGGTTATCTAGTGCATCACGGCGCAATTGATGCCGGAAAATTCACCATCGAACAAGGCGATTTTATGCAGCGACCAAGTAGAATCTTTGCCGAAGTTTCCGGCGAAAAGGAAATGGTAAAAGAAGTGAAAATCGGCGGAAGCTCGATTCTTGTTGCGGAAGGCGAATTATTTTTTGATTAGATTTGGAAGGAGAAAAGATAATGAGTTTTCTAGGGCAAGAAGAAACCATTGATGTTTTTCAGTGTCAGAATTGTAATCACTTTAATTCATCGAAAATGGAAAAGTGCGGCAAGTGTTCGATGTCTTTTTCCGCCGAGCAAAAACAATCGGCAATAGAAAAAACAAAACTAGAAACCAAACAGCACAACATTAAATATTATAAAAATATTTTGATTATCGGAATGCTTATGTTTTTGGGTGGCGGCGCTTTAATTACTTTTAATTTATACGGAATTTATTCAGGGAAAATCGGAACACTCAGTCTGCGCTTGTTTTTGTTGATGTTTGTTGGAATCGGACAAATTCTCTGGGGTGCGCGCGGATTACGCGCGGAATCCAAAAATTGATTTCCAGCATTTTACGACCTTGAAATTAAATCGGAGAATTTATTAACGCCACTCATTTTTTCCATTTCTTCTTTGGCTTGCGCCGTCGTATTTTGGATTCCGGCAAGGCGCAGGCGGAATTCGTCCGGGTTGGTCGAGCCGCGCAGGGCTTCTTCTAAAGTGATAAGTCCAGATTGATATAGGTAGAAAAGTGATTGGTCAAAAGTCTGCATTCCGTATTGAGAAGTTCCGGCGGCAATCGCGTCGCGCACCTGCGCCGTTTTGTCTTCGTGCAGAATGTAGTCGCGGATGAGCGGCGTCGAGATTAAAACTTCGACTGCCGGAACGCGGCTGTTTCCTTTTGCAGATTTCATCAAGCGTTGCGAGACGACGGCTTTAAGAAGTCCGGCGACTTGTATGCGGATGGATTTTTGCTGATACGGCGGAAAGGCGGAGATAATGCGCGTTAAAGTTTCCGAAGCGTCGGTCGTGTGCAAAGTCGAGAGAACGAGATGCCCGGTTTCAGCGGCTAGAAGGGCGGTTTCAATCGTCTCCAAGTCGCGCATTTCGCCGACAAGAATTACGTCCGGGTCTTGACGGAGCGAACCGCGCAGGGCTTCAGCAAACGAGCGCGTGTCGACGTCTATTTCGCGCTGCGTGATAAATGATTTTTTATCTTTGTGAAGAAATTCAATCGGGTCTTCGACCGTTACGATATGCGAGTTTCTGGTTTTGTTGATATGGTCAACCACTGAAGAAAGAGTTGTAGATTTTCCTGAGCCGGTCGTTCCCGTAACTAAAATTAAGCCGCGCTGAACATCGGCAATGCTGCTCATAATCGGCGGAAGTCCGAGGTCGGCGAAACTGCGGATGGTATCGGAGATGACGCGCGCCACCATTCCGATTGAGTTTCTCTGTTGAAAAATATTGACGCGAAAGCGTCCCAAGCCCGTTACGCCGTATCCGATGTCGACTTCGTATGCGTCCTTAAAATGCAATTTCTGACGATTCGACATCATCGAAAAAGCCATTTCCAGCGTCTCGTCCTGCGTCAGACGGTTGACGCCGGAAACGGGGCGCAGTTCGCCGTTGACGCGAATAACCGGAAAAGAACCCGCTCGAAGATGCAAATCCGACGCACCGAAGCTCATCGCCATTCGCAGTAAATCATCAATTCTAACTGGCATAAAAGGTAAAAGAAGTCGTTCGTTTTCGGGTGGAATGCTAAGGCTTGAAACAGCAAAATGTCGAACCGTCCGTTTTTAATTTTAACTTTTACGCGGCGGGCGCGTCAACAAGTTTTTTTCGTTGTATTAGACAGTTTTCGATTAGCGTCGTAAAATCAAAGTTCGTTAAAGTTGGAGTGCAAAAATGAGCAAAGCAGGCAGAATAATCTCAATCGAACCGCCAAATGCTATTCCGGGCGGGGAAATTATAATCGAATGCGAAGATTTTCAAATCACGAATCTCGACGAATACGGTTGTTTTTTTGACGGGCAGCCATCACGCATCGTCGGCGCATCGCCCGACCGAGTTGTTGCGGTCGTACCGAATGATTTTGACACGACCGAAGTCGAAGTTCATCTCGAAAGCGAAGGCGACAGAAGCAATTCATTTAATGTTAAAGTCGGAAAGAAAATTGCCGAAGATTTGCATCTGGTCGCAAATCCGGCGGTTGACCCGAAAGACGATTCAATCGTTTTAACGCGCTCCGGCTCGCGCGGGCAGCAGCTTCCGACGACGCTTTTCCGCTTGGACGAAAACGGATTTTTAACCGAAATGGCTGCCGAGGTGTTGAATCCGACCGGCATCGCGTTTGACCACACCGGACAGCTTTTTGTAACGGCGCGCGCCGACGGTGAAGTTTGTCTGATTAATCACGACGAGGAGGTCGTTCCTTTTGCATCGGAGTTAGGAGTTGCCACCGGCATCGCTTTTGATAAAAACGGCGTGATGTTTGTCGGCGACCGGAGTGGAACGCTTTACCGCGTCCAAGATATTGGCAGAGCGGAATCTTTCGCCCTGCTCGAACCTTCCGTTTCGGCATACCACATCGCTTTCGGTACTGACGATAAATTGTATATAACCGCGCCCGGACTTTCCAGTTTCGACGCGATTTACCGGGTTGATAAAGACGGTTATGACGAAATTTTCTATCGCGGCTTGGGCAGACCGCAAGGACTTGCTTTTGACCGCGAAGGAAATCTTTACGCGGCGGCTTGTCTTGCCGGAAGGCACGGCATTGTAAAAATTCAGCCCGACGGCAAAACTGCGGAAATTTTCGTCGCCGGAATGAATATCGTCGGGCTTTGCTTTACGCGCAAAGGCGAGATGATTGTTGCCACAGGCGAAGCCGTCTATCGTTTGCCAACCGGGATTTTCGGAACCTTGCTCGATTAAAAGTTAATCGGCGCGATATATTTCCGACATATGGTCTGCATTTTGATTTGCTCGAATAATTTTCACCAATAAAAAATAGCAAGGTTTTCGACCTTGCTATTTTTTATTTACTTAATAATTTAAGATTTATATTTCAGGTGTCGGCGTTGGTTTCGGGTCGGCTTCCTCGCCGCGTTTTTTAAGTTTCGGCGGAGCGTCCTTTTGATTGGAACTCGAATCGCCGCTCGCACCGTCCGGCGAAGTAGAATCGCTGTCCGGTTGACGCCGTTTTAAGGTCGGTTTGCCGTTGTCGATGTCGTCAATATCGGTTGTAACGCCTGCTTTGGCGTTGGAAATTTTTAAAAGATGCGCTTTAACGCGCTGAAATTCCGAAGTGCTGACGACGTATTCTTCTTTTTCGGGAAAGCGCGCGACAAGCGCAAGGCTGGCGTCGCGTCTTTCTATCGATTGCGGATGCGTCGAGAAAAGTTTTGAAAGATTGCCCGGTTTTTTCTTGCTTTTGGAAGCGAGCTTTTCAAACATCGTTGACATTGCCGTCGGGTCGTAGCCTGCGGCATACAGATATTGAACGCCGAGCCGGTCGGCTTCTTCTTCCGCGCCGCGCGAGAATTTGAGCATTGCCAGCCCGCCTAAAATTCCTCCCGCATTTTGCAGAATAGTAGCGGCAATCGGTCCACCGAAGATAATGCCGGCAAGCATTCCGTAATTCATTAGCGTTCCCTTGCCTTGATTTTCCATTGCGTGGCGCGCCGCCACGTGCGCGATTTCGTGCGCCATCACGCCCGCGAGTTCGGATTCGTTATCGGCGGCTAAAATCAAGCCTTTGTTGACAAAGAAAAATCCGCCGGGAAGCGCAAAGGCATTTACCTCGTCGGTGTCGATAACTTTTATCGTAAAGGGCACTTTTGCGTCCGAGTGAAGCACGACGTTTTGACCGACGCGATTGACGTATTCGGTAATCATCGGGTCGTCAACCAATTTCGACTGCTGTTCGACTTCCATTGCAAGCTGTCTGCCGATAGCAATTTCCTTTTCTTGCGAGCCGCCGAGCCAGCCGGTAAATTTATTGCCCAGACTTCCATTGATATTGCGCTTGCCGATGAGCGCCGGATTTTCATTATCTTTCAACGGTTGATTTCCGCCGGTTTGGACTGGAGTTTGATTTTGCGAATCGGTCGCGTCTTTTTTCTTATCTTTTTTAGAATTCTTTTCGGTTTGTTTAGCGCCGGAATCTTTTTCCTGAGCCGCCGCCGCCAGCGGAAAAATCGCCGTCGTGCCGAGCCAAACTGCCGACATCAATAAAAATGCGCCGAACCGACGAGTTAAACTTCTTCCCATACTTGCCTCCTGAAAACCTCTTGCCTCGAAAATAAATTTGGTCTTTATTTTGGTCTTTATTATTGATTTGTAAAAGTAACGAACTTTTTGATGCGCGAAAATTCAATAAAGTTGCGAAGCTAAAACTGGGAATTTCAAATGTTTCGTAGAAAAAATTTCCTTGTCGTATAAAAATGTTTTTTTGCCGCCGAAAATTTGTTAAAGTAATATTTAACCGAAATTTTTCGGTTGTGATTAATTGGTAAAATTTTCTCGCCCCGATTGTCATTTCAATAATTTCCAATCCGATGAAACGCATTCAAGAAAAAGTAAAAGATTTAGTTGAAGTTCGCTCCTACAAGAGCCTGCAGGATTTAATCGCCGAGCCTTCGCAAACGCTTGCCATTTACCATTTTACCGATATTACTTCGGATTTGATGGCGAAATATATTGATAAGGTGGCGGCGGTACAGTCGGGAAGCGGTATGGCGACGGCGCTTGCGGGCTACAGAGGCGTCGGAAAAACTCATTTTCTGGCGACGCTCGGCGCGATTGTTTCGCACCCGGAACTTCGCTCGAAGGTATCAGACCCGCACGTGGCGACTAGCTCGCAGCATCTCAAACGCGCACGTTATCCGGTCGCATACGTCCGGCGCGGAACTCACGAAACTTTAATCGAAGAACTGAAAGACGCTATTGCCATCGCTTTTGATATTGACGTGAACATTTTGGGCGATTCCGTTTCTGAGCTTTTAAGTTTTGCGGCAGAGAAAGCAGGCGAAATGCCGTTTGTGCTGATTGTCGATACGGCTTTCGAGCGCGCTTCTCGCGTAGCACGCGACGACGGCGTTCTGCTCGGCGAAATTGCGGAAACGGCAAAGACATTGAATGTTTTCGTCGCCGCCGCGCTCGACGATGATATTGCCGGAGCGGACGGCATAAATTCGGCGATTGTCAGAAGTTTTACGATAGATTTTCTCGACCAAGAACACCTTTACCGGATTGTCGATTCTCATCTTTTTCCGAAAAACCGCCAGTTTCTGCCGGTGCTTCACGACATATATGCGAACTTCAAGGAAGTTCTGCCGAATTTTCGCTGGAGCGAGCAGCGCTTTTCCGCTCTTTATCCGCTGCATCCGATTATTTTGGAAATTGCGCCGTTTATCAGGCTTTACGCGCCGGAGTTTACTCTGCTCGGATTTGCCGCCGAAGCGGGCGGAAAAATTCTTGCTCGTCCGGCAAACTCTCTGATTGGGCTTGATGAAGTATTCGACACGATTGAACATTCATTTCGCAAAATTGACGACCTCAAAGACGTATTCGCCACTTACGATAAAATAAATAAAGACATTATCGGTCAAATTTCGGTAATGCAGCGTCTTCAGGCAAAACTCGTCTTAAAGGCTTTGTTTCTGCTCTCGCTCGAAGGCGAAGGCACGACTGCCGGAGAAATCGCGGCGGCAATGCTGATTTATGACGAAAACGATTCGCAAAAATCCGTCAACGCCGTCGAAGATTTGCTTGGTAACTTCGCAGCGGCTTTCCCGTCGGAAATTCAGCGAACGACCGTCGAAGGCAAGGAAAACCGCTATGCTTTGAAAGTTACCAGCAAAGACCATCTCAACAGCGCCTTAGCCGAAGTCATTAAAACCGTTTCGCCCGTCGTTATCCCGAAAGTTTTGCGCCGCGCCGCCCGCGAGAGATTTTCCGATTGGACATATTCGGAAGAAAATGAGGCACAAAATCAAGACGTGATGGAATCATCTGTCGTCTGGCGCGGAAGCATTCGGCGCGGGCGCGTGATATGGGATTTAGAAGACAAAAACGCGGTAGAACAAACTCCGGCTGCTTCCGAGCTTTTCGATTGGGAAATCATCGTCAGCCACACGCCGGAAGCTGTTCCGAACAATAATGATTCGAGCGCGACTCCAAAAATTTACTGGCAGCCCGCGCCGCTTAAAAAAGACGAAGCTGAAACGGTTTTGCGCTACTACGCGCTGCTCACCGACAAAAATCTGCGCGACGAATACGGCGAGCAGCTTCGCGCCGCCAGCCACTCGCATATTTTGGCGGTTGAAAAGATTTGGAATCGTATTTTTCTCGAAGACGCGAAAATTTTTCTCGACGGCGCGGAACATCAACTGCCGGACGAAGCGCGCGGCAGCGAAACGCTCGGGCAAATGTTGTCGAATATTCTCGAACCCGTTTTTGACGCTCGATACCCGAATCATCCGTTTTTTATGCAGACGTTGACGGCAGCGGAAGTATCCGAATTAGTCAGCGATTTTTTCAGCGGCGCGCGTCAAAACGTAGCCCAAACGCAGCAGATGGCGGAAGTCTTTGCTCTGCCGCTCGGATTAGTTAAGCTCAACGGCAACGCCTATTTTATCGAAGGTGAGGAACATTTCTCGACAATGGCTTTGACGAGCGAAGTTCTTGCGTTGGTTCGCGCCAATCCTGAAAAAACCGTTTCGCTTCATACGATTTACGAAAAATTAAAACAACCGCCGTTCGGTCTGGTCAGCGAAGCGCAGCACTTGATTTTAACGGCGCTTGTCGCGCAAAGAATGATTGAATTCGTTACCTCGAAAGGCGACCGAATCAATCGACGCTCGCTCGATTTAAAAATTATTTGGGACGACATCGAAGGCGTCGCCAAGCCATCGAGCGTCGTTTATTCAAACGAAAGGTTGACCGAATGGGCGCGGATTCTGACCAGCTCCGACGTTTTTCGCTCGCTCGATACAATTGAAGAACGAAGCCTTGTTCGCAGCGCTTTAGAAAGTTGGCTCGGCGATTGGCAAATGACACAGATTTTGCAGCGTTTTAATCAATTGCCGGACGGAATCTTAAATACGAAAATTTGGCGATTGGCGACGCACGCCGAAAAAACATTCGGCTCGGTCGCTCAAACCGTCGCTTCGATTAGCGATGAATCAATTTCTCTCGAAGAAGGTTTGCACCGGATTGCCGACGCTTTTTCCGATTCGGAAAAGGAATTTTTAAGCTGCACGAAGGATTTAGTGGTTTTGGAAGATTTTATCAACGGCGTTCCGACGCGCCAAGAAATCTGGAATTATTTAGCCGTCTGCGAAAACACGCAGGACGAAAAAATCGAAAATTTGCGCCAGCAACTTTCAAGCGTTGTCGAAGAAAGCTACGTCAGCCCGAATGAAACGCTCAATCGCCGGATGAAGGAATTGTGGGAAGAATTCTTTGCCCGCTTTACAGAATATTTTGCACAAAGACATGATACTGTAATGAAATCGCATCATTTGCAGGGACGATTCGACGAAATTCTGGGCAGTGATAGTTGGTGGGAATTTGAAAATTTATCGCGGCTTCCAATTTTTCAAAAAAATTACTGGAAACAGGCGCAGAATATTCTGCGGCAATCGAAAGAACTCGACTGTCGTTTTGAAGTTACGGAGATGCTGAAGATGCACCCGTTTTGCGCTTGTTCATTCAATTTGAAAAATTCGCGGGAATGGGAAAATCTGCCCGCCGCTTTTGAAGAGACAATCGCGCGCGGACGAAAATCTTATATGAAAATTCTGCGCTTGCTCTGTCAAACGCTGTTTCCGCTTATCGAAAGCTTTTCAAAGAAACACAACGAAAATGAATTTACCGTAGCCGCGCTGCATTTAACCGGAATTTTGAAAGGTAATAACGAGCCGCCGCCTTTGACTAACAACGAACTGATTGTCCTGCAAAAAGCGTTTGAATTGCTGCCCGCGTCGCCGTTGCTCAATTTAGACTTGGCGCTCAATGAAGATTATATGAGCGGCGAAGATTTGCGCGTAAAAATCACCGCTTGGTTAGACGAACTGCCGTCCGAGCCTGTGCTTGTGAAGATTTAACGCAAAAGATTTTTCCGAATGAAAATTTCAATTATCGGCATCGGCAGACTCGGCGGAGCTTTAGCGATAGCTTTGTCGGAAAAAGGTTTTGAAGTTGAAAATCTGGTTGCGCGAAACGTCGAAAACGCTCAGAGAATCGCCGAGTATCTTTCGCAAAAACCACGCATCTTAAAAACCGACGAATTAGGCGAGATTTCTTCTGAAATAATTTTTATCGCCACACAGGATTCGGAAATCGAAAATGTTGCGGAAAGTTTGGCGCAAAAGTTAAAAAACAAGCCGTCTGTTTTTCACACGAGCGGCTCGCTTTCGTCAGACAATCTGCAAAAATTAAAAGAAATTGGTTGCAGCGTCGGCTCTATTCATCCGCTCGTCTCGGTGAGCGACGCAATTTTAGGCGCGAAACATTTTCGAGATGTTTTTTTCTGCGTCGAAGGCGACGACACGGCAGTTGAAAAGGCAAAAAAGCTGGTTGAAATTCTCGGCGGCAAATCTTTTTCAATTGAAACAAAATACAAAACGCTTTATCACGCTTCGGCGGTTACGGCATCCGGGCATCTTGTCGCGCTCCTTGACGTTGCGCTGGAGATGCTGCAAAAATGTGCTTTAAACGAAGCTCATGCGCGTGAAATTTTGCTTCCGCTTATCAAAAGCACCGTCGAAAATCTGGAGACACAACGGGCGGAGCAGGCTTTAACGGGAACTTTTGCGCGTGCCGACGCCCAAACGCTTCAACGTCACATACAAGTTTTGAGCCGGACTGTTTCGACCGAAGCGCTGGAAATTTTTTTACTGCTTGGGTTGCGCTCGCTGCGCTTAGCCGAAGAGCAAGGCGCGAGCGTTGAAAAAGTCTCGGAAATGCGCAAAATAATTTCGTTAGCGAAAACGAATTTCAAATGTTAAAATAATTTTCAATCTATATATTGCGAAGCGTTCGGGAAAACGATTTTTATGGCTGGCGACGAAGAAAATTTTCAAAACGAAAAACAGGTTTTTTCAGAGCATATTCAAAAATCCGGCTTGCGGCGAACGGCGCAGAGAGATTTGATTTTAGAAATTTTTCTTCAAACCGAAGAACATCTCTCAAGCGAAGACCTTTATTGGCTCGTGCAGAAACAAGACGAGAGCGTCGGGCATACGACCGTTTACCGGACTTTGAAACTTTTAACCGAAGCGGGACTGGCGCGCGAAGTTCGCTTCGGCGACGGCAAAACTTATTACGAGCATCATTACAATCACGAGCATCACGACCATATGATTTGCACCGAATGCGGCAAGGTCATCGAATTTTTTTCGCCCGAACTCGAAGCTCTGCAGGACGCGATGGCGGAGAAATTCGATTTTTTGCTGACGCATCACAGCCTACGGATTTTAGGCGTTTGCTCGGATTGTCAAAACAAGCAAAGTGAACTGCACAGCGCGGCTTCAGGTGCGCAACCGCGCGTGCGTGTGATGGCGAGAATTGAAAAATAGTTATGGAAGCTGAACTGAAATTTGAACGTGAGGAAAGAAACGGCGTCGTTGCCGTCGGAACATATTTGTTTGACGCAGCGCGCCGTTTGGGAATCGGAATCGAAGCCGAATGCGGGCGCATCGGCGAGTGCGATACTTGCGCGGTGCGCGTAAAGTCGGGCGACGAGTTTTTATCCGGGGTAACCGAACGGGAAAAAGAGCATCTAACCTCGAAACGACGCAAGAACGGCGAACGTCTCGCCTGTCAGGTGAAAATCGAAATGGCTGGAGAAATTGTAATTATGACGCATAAGAAAAAGGAAGAGGAAAAGCCTGTCGAGGAAGTGAAAACTGAAGAATACCGAAAAGAATTTGAAGCATTACCGCTTGAGAAAAAAATCGCATCTTTGCTCGAACTTGAAGCCATCGCCTTAGGCGAAACGTTTTCCTTCGTCCTAAATTCGCCTTCGCACATCGTTGGAAAAATAATGGACGTGATGGCAGAATTCGGCTTAAAGCTCGAAGACGACGACAAGAAAGCGAAACGTCCGAAGGAACATAAGACGGAAAAGGAAACGGAAAAAACGGAAACTGTCGGCGCAAACGCAGATGAAACCGCAAAAGCGAAACGGCAGCCTAAAAAAGCCAAGACTGATGAAACTGGTGAAAATCAGTAGTAGATTGTTATAAATAAATTACCAAAACGGCTGGCAAAGCACGTAAAATTTTATACGGCGTGAGCGATAAACTTCAAAAAAAATTACCCGATTCAGTTAAAGAACATTCGCAGTATGCGCTCGGTTTCGGATTGATTGCCACGATGCTTTGGCTCGCCAACTTTCCCGGATTTGTGATATTTTTTTTCGCCATTTTCGCATACGTTTTGTGGAAGACTTTCTCGCAGCCGCCGCGCAATGAAACGCGCGAGGTTTTCGAGTTTTATCTGTCCGCTAACGAACTGCTGCGCGACGACGAGCGTCGCTGGTTCGGTTTTGAAGTTCAGGAAGTAATCGCGCGCGGCGAGCGCATTCTGCAACTAATGAACGGCGCGCCGCCGCTCGTATATTTCACTTTAGGCGCGCTTTACAATAAAGCCGGCGATTATAAATCAGCCGTTAATCATCTGGCTTACGTTCTGGAAAACGAAAATGCGGACGAAACTACATACGCATATCCATCGCCGGATTTAAGAAATTATGTCAGAATTCTTCGGAAAATCGAGCGCGAACCCGCCGAAGCGCCGCAAACTTCCGCCGCGATTCGAGCATTAGAGCGCGCCCGCCGCAATCGCGGAAAAGCTATCTTGGACGCGAGCCGCGTTTTATTAAAAGAGCTTGAAGCGAAAAAACAGGCAGCCGAATTGGAAGAGAAAAAGCAAAAAGAGTTAGTCGAAAAAAGCGCCGTAAAAACATTCGTCTCTGTTGTTCAAACTGACGCAAACAACGGACACGCCTCAGAAAACGGACGCGAAACTCTGCGCGCCGAAAATCAAATGCCGCAAAACAACGGCTCGGAACATAGAAATGAAGAACAACAGAAAAGGAAAAAATACAAAACGGGCGAAGACCCTTTTTCAAACCGCAAGCCGATTTCAGAACTGCTGCACGATATTTACGACGGAAAATAGTGTTAAATGGCTAATTTAAGAAAGCTCTTTCACTAACCGTTCACTATTTACCGCTCACCACTTTATTTATGCTCTGTGCAGAAATCATCGCCATCGGCTCTGAACTTTTAACGCCGACGAAAACCGACACAAATAGTCTCTGGCTGACGGAAAAACTCAATGAAATCGGCATCGAAGTAAAACTGAAAACCGTTGTCGGCGACGACGAAGCGCGGCTCGAAGAAACGATTCGAGATGCTTTGAAGCGTTCGGATATTGTAATTTCGACCGGCGGGTTAGGTCCGACCGAAGACGATATTACGCGAACGGTTTCGGCAAAAGCCGTCGGACGCGAATTGATTTTTGATGAAGAAGTTTTAGCGGAAGTGCGAGCGAGATTTCGTTCTTTCGGACGCGAAATGCCGGAGACGAACAAACGGCAGGCATATATTATCGAAGGCGCCGGGGTTTTGCCGAATCCGAACGGCAGCGCGGTCGGAATGTCGCTGAAAACCGACGATAAATTTTTCGTCGTTTTGCCCGGACCGCCGCGCGAACTCAAACCGATGTTTGAAAATTTCGTGCTTCCCGATTTGCGCGCGACGGCGGGCGAAATTTACGTTAAACGAAAAATTTTGCGCGTGTCGGGAATGGGCGAATCGGCGGTTGACGAACTCATTGCGCCGATTTATAAAGAGTATAAAAACGTCAGCACTTCGATTCTTTTCAATCGCTCGGAAATCGAG
>JALYZF010000264.1 GCA_030948995.1 Acidobacteriota bacterium | reverse complement strand
GTTTAAGCTCGTCGATGACGACTTCTTTTTTAATTCCGTGGTCGTCGCCCGCGCCGTTGCGGTCGATGATGCCGACGAGCGCGTCTTTTTTCAGCGAAGCGCGCAGGTTTTTCAAAACTTTTACGGGCTGTCCGATTTCGTGATAGGTTTTTAAAATCAACACGGCGTCAACCGAAGCGGCGGGCAGTTTGGGATTGTCTTCAGTTCCTAAAATCGTTTGAATGTTTGCGAAATTTTCTCGTCTTGCGCGGTCGTTAATGTAATTTATATAGTCTTGATTTATTTCAACCGCAAAAACTTTTCCGTTATTACCTACTCTTTTTGCGGCGCGAACCGAAAACCAGCCCGAACCCGCGCCGATGTCGGCAACCGATTTCCCTTCCGAGATTTTCAAAATATCCATCACGCGACCGATTTGCAAATTCTCTTCGCGCTTCGGGTCTTCAAAAATAGAAAGGTCGCCCGTGTAAGGCTCGCTGCGTGGACGATTGATATTATCGTTTGTCTGTGGTGTCGGCGTGGCGGTTGTATTCGGCGTAATACCCGCAGCCGTTTGCGCTGTTTCAATCGGCGACAAATTCGCGCGGCGGCATCCTGAAATTAACGAGAGGCTCAAAACCAATAGTAAAATTTGTTTTACTATCGCCGAACTGCCGACAAATTTTTTCATAAATTGATTGATGAAGAATTTTCCGTATAGTTTGCAATTGAATATCGAAGCGGATTGTCCGCGATTTTATCAATCAAACCGATTTGCAGAGCTTCTTGTGCGCCGACTCTTTTCGCCGTCAGAAATATCTCCAGCGCTTTGGCTTCTCCGACCAGACGCGGAAGGCGCTGCGTTCCGCCCCAGCCTGTAATAATTCCCAGATTCGCGCCGGGATGCGAGAAAGTTGCCGTCGGCGAAGCGATTCTTTTATTGCATGCTAAAGCCAAATCCAGCGCGCCGCCGAAACAAAAACCGTTTATCGCCGCGATTGTTTTCTGTTCCGTGCTGGCAATCTTGTTCATTAAATTTTGTCCGCGCAGAGCAAATTCCCGCGCCGTATCCTTTGTAACTTCGGCAATCTCGCGCAAATCCGCGCCCGAAGCGAAAACGTCGTCTCTGCCCGTAAAAATTATCGTCTCAATCGTTGAATTTCCCGAAACTTCGTCCAAGATTTTATGCAGTTCTTCTAAAACAAAAATTGACAGCGGGCTGCGAATTTCAGGGCGATTAAATTGAATGATTACCGCTTTTGAAAGTTTTTTGACAATAATGGCGTTAGACATTTTTTGTTTCCCATATCAATAATAGAGTCATGTTTAGAACAAACAAAGCGCATCCATGGCACGGCGTTCCGATTGGCGAAAATGCGCCGCAGGAAGTTACGGTTTTCGTCGAAATCGTGCCGCGCGATACGGTGAAATATGAAGTTGACAAGGAAACAGGCTATTTAAAAATTGACCGTCCGCAGCAATATTCAAACGTCGTTCCGGCAAACTACGGGTTCGTTCCGCAAACTTATTGCGACGAACGAGTCGCTAATCTCGCCCGCAAATCCGGCAAGGAAATTAGAGGCGGCGACCGCGACCCGCTCGATATTCTCGTTCTGTCGGAGCATCACATTCCGCGCGGCGATATTATTTTGAAAGCCAAGCCGATTGGCGGATTCTGCTTGATTGACGATGGCGAGGCGGACGATAAAATTATCGCCATCTTGAAAGGCGACAAAGTTTTCGAGCAATACAAGGAAATTGCCGAATTGCCGAAAGGCATTCTCGAACGCTTCGAGCATTATTTTCTGACTTATAAAAATCTGCCGGACGAGCCGAGCGTTTGCGAAATCGCCTTTTCTTACGGGCGCGAGCAATCGTTTGAAGTTATACAAGCAGCAGTAGCAGATTATAATGATTTAGTATCTAAGTTAAAGTAACCGTGAAATTAAGGGACGAAAGTTAAAGTAATGGTTTAGTTTTTCTCTAAAAGAAAATTGCCCAAGCCGCGAAATCTTCCGTAAAGTTTTCAAAATGATGCTTAACATTTGCGGCAACGAAAAAAGCATCGCCGACAATACAGGAAAATTTCTCGTTATCTATTATCAATTCGCCCGTTCCGCGCACGATAAAATAAAATTCGTCCTCGTCGTGAAAGGTTTGATAATCCTTCTCTTTCGGCGCAAAAAATACGAGCGAAATCCTTTTCTTTCTGAACGCTTCAACGTCCCAAACGCCTTCTTTCCATTTTTCGTTTTTGGGTAGCGGAAGTTTCAGCAGAAATTCTTCAATCGTGAATTTCATAAAAACTTTGTAGAGAATTATTCTTTAAATTTGAAAAGTCGTTTGTGTTTATTGCTCAACGCCGAGTAACCGCGTAGCCTTTCTCAATTTCTATTATTTCAAAATGTAATAAGGTTCTATCTATCATTAAGTCAGAGCAAATCTCACATCTTCCAACTTTATTAAATTTACCGACTGCAATCATATTGATAGAAGTTCTAAAATCTAGTTTATCCGAACCTTTGATTTCGTTTATCTTCTGAAAAAGTTCATCTCGGCTTTTCTCATCGAAGCGGATTCCCGTTAATGCGCTTTCATCTCTAGCGGAGCAATTATTATCCGCTAAAAAATACCCGTGCATATTCCAAAGCAAATCAGCGTTGATGCGAATGATTTTTCCGTTGTATTTTTCAGGATTATTGACTAATTCGCAGTATGCTAAAATTGGTAATTCGGAAGAACCCGACGACCTTTCAGGCGGTAAAATACTAGAGTTATTTTTAACCCAAATAAGTGTCGCCGCAACGCCAAGAGCAAAAGTTATAAACACTACGAAAAACCAATAAACAAGTTGTTTCATAAATACTTTCCTCTACGTATTATCTATTGAATTTAGCTCAAATTTTCCGGCAGAACAAACGCGCCGATGTGCGGTTGATTTGTATTTAATGTCGTTTGCAAAGCGAGCGTTAAGGCGTCGCGTAAGTTTTCCGGCGTAACAATCGCGTCGAGTAGTCCACGGGCGGCAGCGTGTTTCGCGTCGAGTTCGCGGTCGTAAGTTTCCCGCACTTTGTCCATTTCCGCTTTCATCTCTTCGTCCGGTTCTTGTCCGGCTTTTTTAAGTTTTTCAATTTCCGTTCCGAAAATCGCCTGCGCCGCGCTGTCGCCTTCCATCACGCCCATTCTTCCCGTCGGCAAACTGAAAATAAAATCCGGGTCAAAGCCTTGTCCAGCCATCGCG
>JALYZF010000251.1 GCA_030948995.1 Acidobacteriota bacterium | reverse complement strand
TTTTAATAATTACGCGAATTTTAATCGCTACAAAGATGCAAACGCCAAACTCGCCGCGCCCGCGAAAGACGAAAAGCGCGTCGTTTTTATGGGCGATTCGATTACGGATTTTTGGAAATTAAACGAATTTTTCCCGAATCAGCCGTATATCAATCGCGGCATCAGCGCACAGACGACACCGCAGATGCTGATTAGATTTCGCCCGAATGTGATTGATTTGAAACCGAAAGTCGTCGTCATTCTCGCCGGAACAAACGACATCGGCGGCATCACGGGCGCGACGACGCTCGAAGCGATTGAGGAAAATCTGACTTCGATGGCGGAACTCGCCCGCGCCAATAATATCAAAGTCGTGCTGTCTTCGATTTTGCCGGTTTCAGATTACAACACGAATAAAGCGGGCGAAAAAATAATCCGCACGGTGCAGCGTCCGCCCGCGCAGATTTTGGAATTGAACAAATGGATGAAAAATTACGTCGAGCAAAATGATCTGGTCTATCTCGATTATTTTCCGGCGATGGCTGACGACAAAGGTTTTCTCAAACCTGACATTGCCCGCGACGGTCTGCATCCGAACGATAAAGGTTACGAAATTATGAAAACGCTCACTGAACAGGCGATTAAAACGGCATTGAAAATGAAACAGAAAAAATAAGACAGGTAAGAAATTAGCCGCGAACAAACACGAAAAGACACGAAAAAGAATTTTATTGTTTTTCGATTTCATTGATTTATTTCGTGTTTGTTCGCGGCTAAAAATTCTTTCGTTTGAAAACTATGAAAATCAAAAATTTAATTTTAATCATTCTCCTGTTGTCGCAGGCGCTGCCAATCGTTTTCGCGCAGAAACCGCCGCAAACGGATACGACTACGCCGCTGCATCTTTTGAAACCGGATTATCCGATTCCTTACGGCATTCCGAAAACAGAGGAAGTAACGGCGATTTTGAACCGCGTCCGCACATATCTCAACGCGGTTACGCCCGTCGGGTTTATTAACGAAAAAACCGGCGCACCGTTGACTGATTTATCGAAAATTGACGCGGATACGATTTTGGCTCGCGGCGATTTTCGGATTGTTTCCTACGAATGGGGCGTAACTTACGCTGGAATGCTCGCGGCGGCGGCGGCGACGAATGATGTCAAATATCGCGATTACGTTGAAAAACGGCTGACTTTTATCGGCGATTCGGCGGATAATTTCAAACATTCAACGGCGAAATATTCCGATTGGGAAGCGAAAATGCCGCTTAGAAATTTGATCGCGCCGCGTGCTTTGGATGATGTCGGCGCGATGTGCGCGGCAATGATTAAAGCGAAACGCGCCGGAAGCAAAGCCGATTTGCAGCCGATTATTGAAACGGCGATTGACCACATTATGACGAAACAATTTCGCCTGGCGGACGGAACGCTGGCGCGAAATCGCCCGCAGCCCGATACTTTGTGGCTCGACGATTTGTTTATGAGCGTTCCCGCGCTCGCGCAGATGGGCAAAATGACCGGCGATAAAAAGTATTTCGACGAAGCCGCAAAACAGGTTTTGTCGTTTGAAAAGCGAATGTTCAACCCGGAAAAAGGCGTGTTTATGCACGGCTGGGTTGAAGGAATGGCGGAACATCCCGAATTTCGCTGGGCGCGGGCAAACGGCTGGGCGTTAATGACCGAAGTCGAATTGCTCGACGTTCTGCCCGAAAATCATCCGGCGCGTCGGGCGATTTTGGATTTGTTGAAACGCCACGCGAAAGGTTTGGCAGCGTATCAATCGGGAACGGGATTTTGGCATCAATTACTAGACCGCGAAGATTCATATTTGGAAACGTCGGCGACGGCGATTTATACATACGCTTTTGCCAAAGCGATAAATCGCGGCTGGATTGACGCAAAGGCTTACGCGCCCGCGACTTTGCTGGCGTGGAATGCGGTTTCGACCAAAATCAACGAGCGCGGACAAGTCGAAGGAACGTGCGTCGGCACGGGAATGGCGTTCGACCCCGCGTTTTATTATTATCGCCCGACAAGCCCTTTTGCCGCGCACGGTTACGGTCCGGTTCTGCTCGCCGGTGCAGAGATTTTGAATCTTTTGAAAAATAAAAAATTTGAAATCAACGACAGTTCGGTTCAACTCATCGAGCCGAAATCGTGAGAATTTCTGGAAATGAAATTTATGCAAAAACTAAAACACACGTCGGCGTTTTTATTCGGTTTGGCGGCGATTTTATTCATCGCGGGAAGCGTTTCGGCTCAGTCGAAGAAGTATTTTTCTAATTGGGAAAAAGGCACTTCGCCGCAGGAAATCGGCAAGCGCGTGGCGGAAAATTACGTCAATCGGAAGTTTGAATTTGAAACGAATCCGAAACGCGAATTCGTCATTTACCCGGAAGTTATCGGCTGGTATGGTGCGTTGACGGTCGCGGAAGAATTAAAAGACAAAGATTTGCAGACGCGCTTGGACAACCGTTTTAACCGCTTTTTCGGTGCTGACGCAAACCGCGTCGCGCCGAACGCGCACGTTGATTATAGAGTTTTCGGCATCGTGCCGCTCCAGATTTATATGGAGACGAAAAACGTAAAATATCTCGATTTGGGCAAAAGTTTCGCCGACAAACAATGGGAGAAAACCACGCCCGACGGCATTTCGGCGGAGGCGCGTTACTGGGTTGACGATATGTATATGATGACGATGATTCAGGTGCAGACTTTTCGGGCGACCAAAGATAAAAAATATCTTGACCGCGCCGCGCTCGCCGCTGCCGCATATCTCGACAAATTACAGCAGCCGAACGGTCTGTTTTTCCACGCGCCCGATTCGCCATTTTATTGGGGGCGCGGCAACGGCTGGTTTGCGGCGGGAATGGCGGAATTGTTGACCGATTTGCCGAAAAATCATCCGCAATATGCCAGGATTATGAAAAGTTATAAGACGATGATGACTTCCCTGCTCAAATATCAAACGCCGGACGGTTTGTGGCGGCAGCTTATTGACAAACCCGAAGCGTGGGAAGAAACTTCCGGCTCGGCAATGTTCGCTTTTGCAATGGTTACAGGCGTAAAAAAGGGCTGGCTCAACGCGAAAACCTACGGCGCGGCGGCGCGTAAAGCGTGGCTAGGACTTGTCAAACACATTGATGCAAACGGCAATCTGTCGGACGTTTGCGTTGGCACGAACAAAGGCTATTCGGTGCAGTATTATCTCGACCGCGAACGCGAAACGGGAAACTTACACGGACAAGCTCCCGTGATGTGGACGGCGACCGCGCTGATGCGTTAGAAAAATTTCTCAAAATTTATGATTCGCAAAGCATTTTTAATGAAAGTAAATTCGGACGCGCACGAAGAATACGAGCGGCGGCATAATCCGATTTGGCGTGAATTGGAAACAGTTTTGAAAAATCACGGCGTTTCAAACTATTCGATTTTTCTCGAAAAGGAAACTAATCAGCTTTTCGGTTATGCGGAAATTTCATCGGTAGGAAAATGGAATGAAATCGCCGCAACCGACGAATGCAAAAAATGGTGGAAATTTATGAAAGACGTAATGCCGACCAACGAAGATGACAGCCCTGTTTCGGTCGAATTAAAGGAAGTTTTTCATCTCGATTGAGTCAGAACCGTCTGCGTGAGCGGACGGATTTATGCTGCATTATTAGAAATTGAAACTTTAAACACCCGCTAACGCAGGTGGTTCTGACAAAATTATGGCAAATAAACTCATCGCATTTTTTTTAATTTTGACCTTTTGTAATTTTGCATTTGCCGCCGGCGTTGACGATTTGCAGAAAAGTTTTCAAACGCCGCCTGACGATGCGCGAATTATGATGCGCTGGTGGTGGTTCGGTCCCGCCATTACGAAACCCGAATTAGAGCGTGAACTTCAAGCGATGAAGGCAGGCGGCATTGGCGGAGTGGAAGTGCAGCCGGTTTATCCGCTCGAATTGGATGACACGCAGGCGGGCATCAAAAATTTGCCGTATTTGTCGGACGAATTTTTGGAAATGCTGAAATTTACCGCGCAGAAAACGAAAGAACTCGGAATGCGTTTCGATTTGACTTTGGGCAGCGGCTGGTCATTCGGCGGCGCGAAAACTCCGGTCAACGAAGCCGCCGGACAGCTTCGCATCGAGCGCGTCAAAATTGATGCAAACACAAAAACAATCCCGCTGCCTTCAATGATTCCAGCCGAAAAACTTCTGGGAACTTATCTCGTCAAAACAGACGGAAACACCGTCGCCGAAAATGATTTGCAAGAATTAAAAGACATCCGCGACGATGCGGTTTTCCTGTCAGAACCAATTGTGTCAGCGGGCAGCACAACGAACGAAGTTTTATTTATCATTTCGGGCAAGGCGGGAATGCAGGTCAAACGTCCGGCGGTCGGCGCGGAAGGTTTTATGCTCAATCATCTTGACAAACCTTCGGTCGAAAATTATTTGAAATACACGGGCGACCGGCTTTTTCAGGCGTTTGATAAAAATACGCGCCCGTTTTCGGTGTTTTCCGACAGCCTCGAAGTTTATAATGAAGACTGGACGGACGATTTTTTGCAGGAATTTCAAAAGCGGCGCGGTTACGATTTGAAGCCGTTTTTGCCCGCATTAGTGATGGATATGGGTAAGCATACCGCCGACATTCGTTACGATTGGGGCAGAACTTTGACCGAACTTTTTAACGAGCGGTTTGCCGCGCCGATGACCGATTGGGCGCATCGCAACGGGACGCTTTTTCGTTCGCAAAATTACGGAATTCCGCCCGCCGCGATTTCTTCGAGCGCGTTTACGGACATTTCCGACGGCGAAGGCGCACAGTGGAAAGTCGTCCGCGCGGCGCGTTGGGCTTCGTCGGCAAATCATATATACGGCAAAAATATAACGTCGTCGGAAACGTGGACGTGGCTTCATTCGCCGGTTTTTCGCGCAACGCCGCTCGATTTGAAAGCCGAAGCCGACATCCATTTTTTGCAGGGCATCAACCAGCTTATCGGACACGGCTGGGGTTACACGCCAATCGGAATGGAATATCCGGGCGGGCGTTTTTACGCCGCCGGTTCTTACACGGACAAAAATCCTTGGTATATAGTGATGCCGGATTTAGCGATCTATTTACAGCGAATGAGTTGGTTAATGCGGCAAGGTCAATCGAAAAACGATGTCGCGCTGTATCTTCCGAACGCCGACGCTTATGCGCATTTTTCCGCCGGAAAAGTTCATCTTATCGAAGCAGAACGCGAATTGGTCGGCGAAAAAATTATGCCCGCGATTTTTGAAGCAGGTTACAATCTCGATTTTTTTGACGATGAAATGCTCAAAACGATCGGCAAAGTCGAAGGTGATAATCTGGATTTAGGCGCATCAAAATATCGTGCCGTCGTTTTGCCCGGAATCGAAAGAATGCCGCTCGAATCTCTGCGAAAACTTGATGAATTTGTCAAAAACGGCGGGATTTTAATCGCTTCGCGCCGCAAACCGGAAGTTACGCCGGGTTATAAAACAACCGAACACGAACAAAATGAATTTAACGAAATCACCAAACGGCTGTTCGGCAGCACGAACGCAAACGTCAAATTTGTTCAGGCGGATGAAGAAGTCGGAAACACTCTGAAAACTTTATTGCAGCCGGACGTTTCAATTTCGCCCGCCGTCAAAGATTTCGGTTTTGTTCATCGCCAAACCGCAGACGCGGAAATTTATTTTGTTGCCAATACGACAAATCAAAAACAAACGGTTAATATCACTTTTAGAAGCGCAGGCAGTCCGGCGCAAATCTGGAATGCTTTGGACGGAACTTCGACCGCCGCCAACATCGTTTCGCAGACAAAAACCGACATAAATATTTCACTCGAATTCGAGCCTTATCAATCACACATCGTTGTTTTTTCCAAAAACCTGTCTTCCCTTCCCTTCCCCGAAAATAAAACCGCTCCAATTTCCGAATTGGATTTAAGTTCGGATTGGAAATTAACCATTGGTCAGACCAATCAATCCGTTGCGATGAAAAAAATACATTTATGGACAGATGAGAAAGAGAATTTATATTTTTCCGGCACAGCGGATTATGAAAAAGAAATAAATGTGCCGGAAAACATTTTGAAAAGCGGTTTTTCGACGATTTTGGATTTTGGCGAAGCAACGTCTTTGCCAGTGCAAGCCACAAAAAATGGAATGCAAACGTGGCTCAACGCGCCGGTTAAAGAAGCGGCAGTCATTTATGTGAACAATCAACGCGCCGGTTCGGTTTGGTGTCCGCCGTATAAACTAGACGTGAGGAAATATCTGCGGGCAGGCTCGAATAAAATTCGCATTGTCGTCGGAAACACGGCTTTAAATTATTTGGCGGGACACAGCTTGCCGAATTACAGGCTTTTAAATTTGCGTTACGGCGAGCGATTTCAGCCGCAGGATATGGATAAAATTCAGCCGCTCGCTTCCGGTTTGGCGGGCGACATTCGCCTTATAATATCGCAGGCAAATAAATTTTAAACAAAACTTTCTCGTCATCCGGTACTATTTAAAAAGGGTGAAAACTCTTTTTTTGGAGAACAATTTTTTCGTAGAATTCTTATTATTATATTATTTTGAAAAGGCATTTAAAAAGGCAATTTTGACAAGATTTTTAGAAAAAACTTTTTTTTTCTGGACATTGAATTAAAAATTTGTTAATTTACCATTTAATTAATGCTCCAATTAATTTGTCAGACCAATAATCAAAATTATATTTAACAGGAAATTATTTTTAATCGCCTGTCATAAATAAAATTAGTTAAGCGGTTTACTGAAATGCAAAGAACGAGTTTTCGAGTTTTGTTCTCTCCGCAAACAAATGATTATTCGGTATGGCGTTATAAAATGTAGTTTTCCCCATAAAGCCGTCCGATTGATTATTAAAGTTGATAAATTTTAGCTCTCGTGCGGGCTGGTTGGAAGTTTGAATTTTTGATAATCAAAGGCTTTGTTCGGGTTACTTTAGCAGAAAGTGAAAAATTCACAGATTTTAACGTTATTCGATTTGTTTCAGACCAACCTAAAAACTTAATGGAGTTAGATAAAATTATGCGACTTACTCAAATTACAGTGTTTATATTGCTTTTTAGTTTGGCGGTTTTAGGACAAACTAACAAAGGCAACATTAGCGGAACGGTTACCGATTCGTCCGGCTCGGCTATTCCGGGAGCGAAAGTGACGGTTACGAATGCCGGAACTAAACAATCAACTACATTAACGAGTTCGGATGACGGTAACTTTTCGGCAACCCAACTTGATCCGGTGGTTTATAACATTACAGTCGAAGCGGCTAATTTCAAGACGGCTGCCGTCTCGAACGTTAAAGTTGATACGGCGACGACGCGAAGCGTAAATATAACGCTGCAAGCCGGTAATATCTCGGAAACAGTTACGGTTCAGGCGGAAACGCCTCTGCTTAATAGCGAAACCGGAACGGTCGGGCAAACCATTACAGAACGACAGCTTCAAGACGTTCCTTTGAGTAATCGAAGCGTCCTTGATTTGGCTATCACCGCTCCGAACGTAACGGGCGATGTCGGAAGCGAAGATCCTGCCGTAACTTCGGGCGTTCCGGTTCCGGGCTACAATTTGAGTGTGAACGGCGGACGACCGGGCAGCACTTCGATTTTAGCTGACGGGGCGAATAATACGGGTGTCGGTTTGGCGCGTGCGGTCGTTAGTTTTACGCCCGAAACCGTTCAGGAATTCACCGTTCAAACGTCGGGCTTTTCAGCCGAATACGGGCAAACCGGCGGCGGTGTAATCAATCTGACAACCAAGTCTGGAACTAACCGCATAACCGGCACGGCACTCTGGTATACGCGCAATCCGGCGACGAACGCGAAAGTTTGGAACAATGGAGCGGTTCGTCCGAACAATAATCTGCGTTATAATCAACTTTCCTTTACGGTCGGCGGTCCGGTTTTTCTGCCGGCATTTAACGAAGGCGGACCGCATTTTTACAATGGGAAAAACAAAACATTCTTTTTTGTAGCTGACGAACCGCGTTACAGACGAGATTTTGTAGTTACCGATTCATTGTTTCCGACCGACGCAGAACGGGCAGGTGATTTCACAGGTTTGACGAGGCTGACCAACGGCTGGGCACCGACCAGCGTGGTAAATCAATTTTTGGCTCAAAATTCGGCGTTCGCCAACCAAATTAGAACCGGCGCAAATCAGAATATTTATCAGCAATTTACGATGAGTAATGGCAGACTAATCCCCATAACTTTGGGAACGGGACAAACGTATTGTCAGTTTGGCGCGACTGTCGGAACGACGGGAGTAACGACGAACGCCGCCGGTCAACCGGTCTGCACTGCCGCTTATGTCGCAAATCCGGCGTTAAATGTTATTCCGCAGGCGTTTATAAATCCGACGGCGGTTAAAGCGTATGGTTTTTTGCCGAATGCCGGTAATTATTTCCTCAACGGCAACGGGCAGCTTTCAAACTTTGTCGTCAACCGTTTCGTCCGGCAGGATGAGACAAGATATACGGCTCGAATTGACCATCAGTTGACGAACAACGACAAACTTAATTTCCGATTCAGTTACGTTCCTTCCGTCGGCTCGAAGGGCTTCGGCAGCGATGTTAACGGAAGTTCCGGCACTTACAGTCAGGCGCGTCAAATGGTTATCGGATATAACCACATCTTCTCGCCGACTTTGATTAACGATTTACAGCTTAACTATACGCGCGGCAGATTTAGCGACGATTTCGGTCCGAAGTATTCGGTTAACGGCGGAGAAAACGTCGCCACCGAATTGGGGCTTCCGAGTTTGACTTCGGGCGGCTTGCCTTTATTTAATATCAGCAATGACGGACCGAATGCCTTTGCTTCGATTGGCTCGTCTGGCTCGACCAACAATACCAATACTGAAAGACAATATGGATTAACGGATTCGGTTACATGGATTCATGGCAATATGAATTGGAAATTCGGAGTTCAGCTTAATCATCAACTTTTAGATGTTACGCCATTTTTCGGAGCCTCCGGCGGCAGATACGATTTTCGTGTTGTCAATACCAGCAGCAATCGTTCGACCAACACGGCAAATGGCGGCAATACTTTTGCCAGCTTTCTTTTAGGCGTTCCCAATAATGTGCTGACTCGTCCGTCTTTGCTGGACTACGGTTACACATGGAACAACGGCGCGGCGTTCATCCAAAATGATTGGAAGGTGCGCAAAAATTTAACAGTTAACCTTGGATTGCGCTACTCTCTGCAAATGCCGCGCACCGAAAAAAATAATATGCAGGGCGTTTTTCGTCCTGATTTAGCGCAGACATTTCAATTTCCGGCGACGCTGCCGGCAGCGACCCAAACGGCTTTAAATAATATTAGAACGGCGACCGGAATAAATCTTACCTCTGCGGTTGTCGTGCCATTTGCCTTCTCCGGTCAGGGCGGAAGGTCTAAATATTTATATGACCCGGAATATACGGGTTTCGAGCCGCGATTCGGATTTGCATGGAGTCCGAAACTGCCGTTCGGCTTAACGGAAAACAAAACATTCGTCATTCGGGGCGGTTACGGTCTTTCGCATCCCCCGTTGACCGGCAACAATCGTCTGCCGAGTCCAGACTTCGGTGCAACCGTTTCGCCAAGCACCATCGCCACCGGTTCGACCGGAACGGCGGATTTGACGCAGCCGATAAGTTTCAATAATCCGCCAATAACTTCGGGTCAATCTTTCAATACCGTTCTCGGAACTGATTCAAACGGTCTGGTTTATTTGAATAGTTTGGCTATTCCCGGAGCGGCTCTTGCCGATTCAAGCGGCAAAGTGAAATATCCGTATGTGCAAAACTGGAATTTAACGCTCTCGTATGAAGTCTTCAAAAATACGGTTGTCGAAATTGCGTATGTCGGCAGTAAGGGAACGCATCTGTTTTTGCCGAATATCAACAGCAATCCGCGCGATTTTGCCGCCGTCAATGCCGTCGAAGCCAATTTGCCGGCTATTAATTTAGATACCACGACGTTTCCCGATCCGCTCGGGCGCAGGGATTTATCGGGCAACGTAATCGCCGTTCCGTATGGTTCGCTGCTCAGTCGATACGTCGGCTTTAATCTTCTGAATACCTATTATAACGCGGCGGGCAACAGCATCCGCCACGGTATGTATATCAGCTTAAACCGTCGCGTAACGAGAGGTTTAACCTTTACGGCGAATTACAATTACGGCAAATCTCTGGACGACGCTTCGGATGCCAGCCCGGATAAGAACGTGCTGACATCGGGCTTTACGCAGGGAGCTAATTCAACTTTCGGTGCGCCGCGTTCGACCGACCGTTCCATCTCATCTTACGACATCAAAAATTCGTTTGCTTCGACATTTATATATGATTTACCATTCGGTCGCGGTCGGTATTTTTTGCAGAAATTATGGAGTCCGCTTGATGCCGCAATCGGCGGCTGGACAGTATCGGGGGTTTTCCGTTTGCAGGGTGGTTTCCCGTATCTGCCGGCGATTCCCGACGGAAACGGTCTTAACGGAACTTTGACGCATACGATTCGTCCCGACATCGTGCCGGGCGTGCCGCTCATCAATCCGCTGTTTAACCGCAACTGTCTGGCGAGTACGATTTGCGAGCCGTATATCAATCCGGCGGCGTTTGAACGTCCTGCAAAAGGGACTTTAGGCAACGCGGCGCGAACTCTGGATATTCGCGGACCGATTCAGCAATACTTTGACGTTTCGTTTCAAAAGAACTTCAAATTCCCCTTCAAATGGGACGACGAAGGCAAACGGCGATTTCAGATTAGAGTTGACTTAATCAATGCTTTCAATCGTCCGAATTTCCGAACCAATTCCGGCAATCTGACATCTTCGACGGATTTTGTCGGCGCGCCGGTCGAAACGGCGATTACGCTGACTGAATACAATATCTGGGCGGCGGCAAACGGACAGTCGACGGCAACCGCCACATCTACGGCATTTCTTGCTGTGCAAGCATTAACCACCGGCAATCAGTTGCCGAGCGGAGCATTGCCGGTTGATTTCTTCCACGTTCAATTGCCGCAGGGCTTTGCGACGACACAGTCGACCGATTTCGACATCAGAACGCTGAACGGGTTGAAACTTTATCGTCTTCGTAACGCCTACAATTCGGGTTTCGGACAGCTTCGTGAACTCGGACAACCGCGTTACATTCAGTTTGGATTGAAAATTTATTTCTAAACAAACGAGTTGAAATTTGAAACGATTTAATTCGATAAGGGCATCGGCGCAATCTACCGACTGCCCTTATTGCTTGACCGGCGCAGATTTTCCGCTCGCCGATTGGAGAAAACAAATTATGAAACGCAATTTTATTTTATTAACATTTGTATTTTTCGCTTTAACAACTGCGTTTTTGGCGCAAACTCAAACTACAAACGAGCCGCCGCGGGAATGGATTGATCCGGACACCGGACATCGCATTGTTCGATTGTCAAACGAGCCGGGCAGTTCGACGTTTTATTTTCATCAAAACGCTTACACGGCAAACGGCGATAAACTCGTTTTCTCGACGCGCGAAGGACTTTCGACTTATAACTTTAAAACTAAAAAAATCGAGCAAATCGTCGAAGGTCACGCCGGCGATGTCATCGTCGGCAAAAAATCGCGGAAAGTTTATTATATGAATGGCGACACGATTTATGAAACAGATGTTGACACCAAAGTGACACGCGAAATCGTCAAAGACGCGCGGCTTAAAACGGGCGCGGGTTTTGCCGTCAATGCCGACGAAACGCTGCTCGGAGGCAGTCTTGTAGCCGGCGAAGTTCCGGCGGAATTTCGTCCGCAACCGCCGCGACCGCTACGTTCGCCGCAGGAAAATGCAGGCGCGGCGCAGCCGGGCAGAGATAATTATCCGGGCAAAGGCGATATGATGGAACGCCGTTTGGCGGCTAAAATTCCGATGGCGCTTTTCACCGTCAATATCAAAACCGGCGAAGTCAAAACATTTAACAATTCGACCGATTGGCTCAATCACGTCCAGCTTTCGCCGACCGACCCGACTTTGATGATGTTCTCGCACGAAGGACCGTGGCACAAAGTTGATAGAATTTGGACGATTCGTACCGACGGCAGCGATTTGAAACAGGTTCACAAACGCACGATGCCGATGGAAATCGCCGGACACGAATTTTTCGGCGCGGACGGCAAATATATTTATTACGATTTGCAAACGCCGAAAAGCGAAGTCTTCTGGCTCGCCCGTTACGACATCAAAACCGGAAAAACCGATAAATTTTCTTTGACCAAACACGAATGGTCGGTGCATTACAACGTCTCGCCCGACGGCAAAGTTTTCTCCGGCGACGGCGGCGGACCGAACAGCGTGGCGAAAGGCGACAACGGACAATGGATTTACCTTTTCACGCCGGAAAACGGGAAATTCAAAGCCGAAAAGTTAGTAAATCTTGCAAAACACGATTACAGTTTAGAGCCGAACGCGACGTTTACGCCTGACGGGAAATGGATTGTCTTTCGCTCGAATATGTTTGGACCGACGCAGATTTACGCGGTTGAAGTTAAGAAAGCAAAATAAAAAATGACGAGCAAGCTATTCGCTGTTTATCAAAAGTAAAAGGAATTTACTTGAGAAACAACGAATAGGTTAGCTGTCATTTTAATAATTTCTAAATAGCTTCTTATACAATTCACACGATTATTTTTCAGCTTTTATGAAATATCGAACCATCAAATTTTTACATTTATTTTCTTTAGCCTTGTGCCTGTTCGTTTCAATCAACTCGCAGACAAAAGACGACGTGCGTCCGGTGGTTGACGATTCTAAAGACACGCCGGAAAAAATTCTCAACCCCAAACTTCCGACGCTTTTTATCGTCGGCGATTCGACTTTGAAATCGAACGCGCCCTTACGCGGTTGGGGACAGGAACTTGGTCAATTTTTCAATCAAAACAAATTAAACGTCGTCAATCGCGCCATCGGCGGGCGCAGCAGCCGCACGTTTCAAAACGAAGGTCGGTGGGACAAAGTTTTAGCCGAACTCAAAAAAGGCGATTTCGTCATCGTTCAATTCGGACATAACGACGTTGGAAAATACGACGATCCGGCGGCGAAAGAACGCCCGTCGCTGCACGGCGAAGGCGCGGAAACGGCGGAAGTTACGAAAAAAGACGGGACGAAGGAAACCGTTCACACCTTCGGCTGGTATATGCGAAAATACGGCAGCGATGCTAAAGCGAAAGGCGCGACTGTAATTTTCTGTTCGATGGTGCCGCACAAAGATTGGCAGGACGGAAAAATTATTAGGAAAGAAAGCGAAACCTTCGTCAAGTGGACGGAAAACGCCGCCAAAGCGAACGGCGCGACTTATATAAACCTGAATGAATCCGTCGCGCTCGAATTTGAAAAACTCGGCGAGGCGAAAGTCGAACCGCTTTTCGGCGACAAGCGCACGCATTCGACTCCGGCGGGCGCATTATTAAACGCCGAAAAAGTCGTCGCCGCTTTGCGGGCGTTAAAAAATCCGAACCTCAAAAAATATTTTTCCGAGAAAGGAAAAAACATCGCGCCGACTCCAAATTTCGTCGTCAACGCCGCAAAGAAATAATTCAGACGCGATGAATTAATGCAATATTGAAACCACTGATGCACACAGATAAAGACGGATAAATCAATAAAATCTGTGTTCATCCGTGTAAATCCGTGGTTTCATTTTCTTTATTTAACGATTGTTTTCGCCTTCGTAAAATTGTGCAAACCGAGCCAATCGGCGCAGCGTTCTTTCCAACTCGCCAAAATCGGATTCGTCGGCGCAAGCCCAAAACCGTGCGGACCTTGTTCGTAAAAATGCAGTTCAAACGGCACTTTCGCTTTTTCAAGAGCTTCGGCAAACATCAAGCTGTTTTCAATCGGAACTGCCGGGTCGCTGGTCGCATGCGCGATGAAAGTCGGCGGCGTATCTTTTGTAACCTGCAATTCATTAGAATAAAATTTGATTTGCCCGCCGGTTGGATTGTCGCCCAAAAGATTTTTCTTTGAGCCGCCGTGCGTGTATTCGCCCATTGTGATGACAGGATAAATCAAAATTTCCAAATCGGGACGCGAACTCGCCTTTTCGATTTCGTCTTTCGCATCCCGTTTTCCCGCGTCGAAATGAGTCGAGAGCGTCGAAGCGAGATGTCCGCCCGCCGAAAAGCCTAAAATTCCGATGCGGTTTGCGTCTAAATTCCATTCTTTGGCGCGGGCGCGAACCGTCCGCAAAGCCCGCGCCGCGTCGAGCAATTGATTCGGTTCGTGATATTTCATTCCTAGCCGATATTTCAAAACAAACGCCGAAATTCCTAACGAATTGAGCCATTTGGCGACATCACTTCCCTCTTTCGTTTCCGACAAATGCGAATAACCGCCGCCCGGCAAAACGACAACCGCCGCGCCGGTCACCGTTTCTTTCGGCGCGAGAAAAGGCGTTATCGTCGGAACATCTTCGGGCAGTTTGCCGACCGCGTTCGGTGCGCCGTTTTCCCACAAAACGATTGGCGCGGTTTGCGCCGAAACGGTTATCATAAAACAAAAAATCGTCGTCATTAACAAAAGCAGATTTCGTAAATTCATATTTATTTCACCGCCCGCGCCGCTTGTTTTTGCTGCAAAATTTGGTCGGCAATGACACCGATTAAAATCACTACGCCCATAACGGCGAAATTTAAAGACGACGGGATTCCGAGCAAATTGACGAGATTTTGCAAAACCTGAAGCAGCGCCGTGCCGATTAAAATTCCGATAATCGAACCCGAACCGCCGCGCAAACTGCACCCGCCCAAAACTGCTGCCGCGATGCCGTAGAGTTCATAAGAATTGCCGTGCGACGAAGGCGAAATCGAGTTCGTGTAAAACGCCAGCACGACTCCGGCGATTCCGGCGAGCAAGCCCGACAAGACATACGCGCTCGCCACGATTAAATTCGAATTGATGCCCGAATATCTGGCTGCCGTTTCGTTGCGCCCGACGGCGTAAAGATAACGCCCGAAAATCGAGCGATGCAGCACAATCCACGCGACGATGCTGATTAAAATTAAAATTACAAACGGTGTCGGAACGCCGAACAAACTGCCGGTCGCCAAGTTTTTCAGCGTTTCAAAACCCTGCGCCGCGCCGAATCCTTTCGTTTCGTCGCCTGCGATAAATCTGGCTAAACCGCGATAAAAAAGCAGACCGCAAAGCGTTACGATAAACGATTGAATTTTAAGTTTGGTGATGATAAATCCGTTGATCGCGCCCAAAAAGGTTGTGATGCCGATGACCGCTAAAACGGCGGCGGCGGCGGGCAAATGCCATTCGACGAGAAAAATCGAAAGCAAAACTCCGAGCAGCGCGAACACCGAACCGACTGACAAATCAATGCCGCCCGTAATAATGACGATGCCCAGACCGATGCTGAAAATGCCGTAAATTCCGATTAAACGCGCGAGATTTTGCAGATTTTCGCCGCTCAAAAAATTCGGATTGAGAATCGCCAAAACGATGCACAGCGCGACGAGCAAAATAAATGTTCCGAGTTCCTTTCTCATAAAAAGTTCAAGATTCAAGATTTAAGGTTCAAGATTTCAATTGAATTTTGAATTTTAAATCTTGAATTTACTTATCCGACAGCGAGTTTCATAATCGCTTCTTCGCTCGCTTCCGCGCGGTCTAAAATTCCGATAATCGCGCCTTCGTGCATCACGGCGATGCGGTCGCTTTCGCCCAAAATTTCTTCCATATCGCTGGAAATCATCATTATCGCCACGCCGCTTTCGGCCAAATTTCTCATCAATTCATAAATTTCGGCTTTCGCGCCGACATCAATGCCGCGCGTCGGTTCGTCTAAAATGAGCAGTTTCGGCGCGAGCGAAAGCCATTTCGCTAACACTACTTTTTGCTGATTGCCGCCGCTTAAATTGCCGACGTTCGTTTCAGTGTTTGGCGTTTTGACGTTTAATTTTTCGCACATTTCCGAAGCGACTTTTTGTTCGGCTTTTTCATTGACCAAACCGGCGGAAGAATAGTGCGGAAGCGCGGGCAGAGTGATATTTTGACAAACGGAAACGTCCAGAATTAAACCCGAATGACGACGGTCTTCGGGCGCGAGAAAAATGCCGTTTTGAATCGCATCTCGCGCAGAAGCGATTTTTATCGGCTGATTTTCAATCGTCAACGCGCCGCCGATTGAATCGTCAACGCCGAAAATCGCCTGCGCGACTTCCGAACGTCCCGCGCCGACAAGTCCCGCGAAACCGAGAATTTCACCTTTCCGCACAGAAAACGAAACAGTTTTTTGCGGATAGCGTTTTGTTTTCAAGTCTCGAATCTCAAAGAAATTTTCTCTTTCGACGTTCGCGGTCAGGGGTTTATAAAATCGTTTGAAATCGCGCCCGACCATCAATTTGACAATCGCGTCGTGGCTGATTTCTTCGCGCTCCAAAATCCCCGCGTTTTTGCCGTCGCGCAAAACAACCACGCGGTCGGCGATTCGCTTAATTTCCCCAAGGCGATGCGAGATGTAAATGACGCTGACGTTTTGCGTCCGCAAATCTTTGATAATTTCCAGAAGCCTTTCGGTTTCAGTTAAAGTCAGGCTCGAAGTCGGCTCGTCCATAATCAAAATTCGGGCGTTCAAAGATAACGCTTTGGCGATTTCGACCAATTGCTGCTGCGCGATGGAAAGTTGACCGAGCGGCGTTTTCGGCGAAATATTTAAGCCCAATCTTTTGAGATAAATTTCCGTGTCGGCATTTAATTTTCGGCGGTTAACCAGAAAACCGAACTGGCGCGGCTCGCGTCCGAGAAAGACGTTTTCAGCGACGCTTAAATTGTCTAAAACATTCAATTCCTGATGAACAAACCCGATGCCGCTTGCGCCCGCGCCCGAAACCGAACGAATCTGTTTTTCCGCGCCGTCAATGTAAATCGCTCCGTCGGACGGTTGATAAACGCCGCCCAAAATCTTCATCAAAGTTGATTTTCCCGCGCCGTTTTCTCCGGCGAGTGCGACGACTTCGCCTTCGGAAATCGAAAAATCAACCGCGTCAAGCGCGACCACGCCCGGAAAACGCTTGCTTATTTTTCGCATCTCCAAAATCATATTTAAATTACGAATTACGAATTAAAGTATTTTGACTTTTGATTACTGACTGCGAATTTCAAACACCTTCGCAATTCGTAATTTGAAATTCTTAATTGAATTAACTTCTGCCCCGCAACCCGTTGATTTTCTTTTGAAATTCGTCCACATTGTCTTTTTTGATGGTTAAAGTCGGCACGTTGATTTGTTTGTTTGTCGGAATCACGGATTTGTCGCCGCCCAAAATCTGCGCCATCAGCTTCACCGATTGATAACCGAATTCATACGGCTGCTGCACGACGGTTGCGTAAATCGAGCCGTCTTTGACACCGGCGAGCGTTTCGTCTTCTTCGTCAAAACAGACGATTTTAACCTGCCCGACTTTATTCGCATCTTTAACCGCATTCAAAATCGCCGGACCGTTATAGCTCCACAAACCGACCATTCCGGCGATGTCAGGATATTTAACTAAAGTGTCGGCGGCGTTCGATTTTGCGCGGGCGCGGTCTGTGTCGTCGGTGCGTGTGTCGAGAATTTGGATGTTCGAGCCTTGCAGAGATTCCTTAATTCCCTGCGCTCTCTCGGCGGCGTTGCGGGCATCGGATTTACCGACAAACAGCATAATTTTGCCGCCGTTCGGAAGTGCTTCTTTGATAAGCTGCCCGACCTGACGACCGGCGGCGACGTTATCAGTGCCGATATACAAAGCGCGATTGCTCGAAGGCGCATCCGAATCCTGCGTGATGACGAGAGCTTTTTTTGCCGTCTCGTTGATTAAATCAATTTGATTGTCCGGGTCAACCGGCGAAATGGCGATTCCCTGCACGCCCGTCGAAATCAAATCGTCAATAATTCGTTTTTGTTCGGCGGCTGTTCCCTCGCCGGGCAATTTGAATTCGACTGTGACGTTATCGAGTTCGGCATCGGCTTTTTCCACGCCTTTGCGGGCAATCGTCCAATAATCCGAAGCGTTGTTGGTAACAAACGCCAGCTTGTAATTTTTTGAATCGGTCGCCGTGCTTCCGGCTTTTTGGGAATTGCTGCAAGCCGCGTTGAAAAGGCTCACAAACGCGCAAAGACAAACAAAAAAAACACGATAATTTTTCACTTTTTATCTCCTGAAGACGAATTTTTACGGTTTTTGATTGACAAAGAAAATAAATTCTTTATCTTCTAGTTAAGCGGTTTACCATTCAATTTTCCGGTTGCGGCGCGGTTTTGTCAACTGCGCTGTAAGTTTAACAATTGAAAACCAGACGACTTTTGGGTTGCATAAAATACGCCGCCGAAGAACTGCGACGGCAAGCGGCAAATTTAATTCGGAATGCCAACAAACATCTAAGATTATGCAAGTGTCAGCGATAAATGACAAACGAACCGGCGGAAAAATCTCGCAAACTTTTTCCAAAATTTTTTGGCGGCTGGAAATAAAATCGCTTTTACACAAATCTATTAAATTCTCCGTTCGCGCCGTCAACGCGGCGTTGTTTGGGATTCTTTCGGGAACAATTTTTATTTTGTTAAGCGGATTTTGGACGAACGCCGAAGCGAAGTCGTCTGTGAAAAAAGAAATGTTCGGAAAAACGCCTGACGGAAAAATTATTGATATTTACACGCTCAAAAACTCGAAAAACGCGGAAGCTAAAATCACAAATTACGGCGCAATTGTCAGTTCGCTGAAAGTTCCCGACCGCAAAGGAAATTTTGCCGACATTGTTTTGGGCTACGACGCGCTCGAAAGTTATTTGAAGGACACTTTTTATATCGGCGGCATCGTCGGGCGTTACGCCAATCGTATCGCCAAAGGCAAATTCACACTTAACGGCAAAGAATATACGCTCGCCATCAACAACAACGACAATCATCTGCACGGCGGCGTAAAAAATTTTGAAATCGTCGTCTGGAACGCGAAACCTTCAATGAATAATAATGGCGCGAGTTTGGAATTGACTTATTACAGCAAAGACGGCGAAGAAAATTACCCGGGAAATTTGATGGTAAAAGTCGTTTATACGCTGACCGAAAACAATGAATTGAAAATCGAATATTCGGCAACGACCGACCAAGACACGATTATCAATTTGACGAATCATTCATATTTCAATTTGGCGGGCGCAGATTCGGGATCGATTACAAAGCACGTTCTGCAAATCAACGCCGACCAATTTACGCCGACCGACGCGGGTTCGATTCCGACCGGCGAACTGCGGAGCGTCAAAAATACGCCGTTCGATTTTACGTCGCCGACCGAAATCGGCGAGCGAATCAACGCGGACAATGAACAGCTAAAATTCGGCGGCGGTTACGACCACAATTTTGTTTTGAATAAAAAAAACGGCGCATTCGCTCTCGCGGCAAAAGTTTTCGAGCCGACGAGCGGGCGTGTTCTGGAAGTTTGGACGACCGAGCCGGGATTGCAATTTTATTCGGGAAATTTTTTGGATAATGTTCACGGCAAAAACGGCAAAATTTACAACAAACGCGACGGCTTTTGTCTGGAAACGCAGCATTTTCCCGATTCGCCGAACGAGCCGGCTTTTCCTTCGACGGTTTTAAAAAAAGGCGAAAAATTCGCTTCCGAAACAATTTATAAATTTTCGACGCGCTGAAGCGACATTAAAATGCGGAGATAGGCATGGAGTAGGGTGATTTCGCCCTTACTTCGTGCGGGCTTTTGCAAAAATTTACAAATGAAAAAAATACTATCGCTGAGTTTGTTGTTGACTTTTCTGACACTTAATTTCTCGTCCTCGTCGGCGCAGATGAAAAGTGTTTCCGGTAATTTGCAGAACGCAACCAGCGTCAGCAATTTTTATAATGTTCGTGATTTCGGCGCAAAAGGCGACGGAAAAATTGTTGATTCGGAAGCGATTAACCGTGCGATTGACGCAGCTTCGGCAAAGGGCGGCGGAACAATTTATTTTCCGGCGGGAACTTTTTTATCGTTTTCGATTCATTTAAAAAGCAACATCACCTTGTATCTCGACAATGGCGCGACGCTGCTCGCGGCTGATCCGAAAACCGACAAAGGAAGCTATGATTTGCCCGAAGCGAACGAGTTCGATATGTATCAGGATTTCGGGCATTCGCATTGGAAAAATTCTCTGATTTGGGGAATCGGCGTTGATAATGTCGCCATTATCGGGCAAGGGAAAATTGACGGCAAAGGTTTGACGCGGCGCAGTCCGGGACCGAACAAACCGCGCACGGCGGGCGAAACGCCGACGAGTTTGAAAGGCAACGTCTCGCCGCTCGGCGAAACTTCGCCGATTCAAGAGATGAACGGACTTGGAAATAAAGCGATTTCGCTGAAAAATTCACGTAACGTAACGCTCAAAGATTTCACGATTTTTCAGGGCGGACATTTCGCTTTGCTGGCGACTGGCGTTGATAATTTGACGATTGATAATTTGAAGGTTGACACGAACCGCGACGGTTTTGATATTGATGCCTGCCGCAACGTGCGGATTTCAAACTCGTCGGTTAATTCGCCGAATGACGATGCGATTGTTTTAAAAAGCAGTTATGCGCTTGGTTTTAATCGTGCGACGGAAAACGTGACGATCACCAATTCGCAGGTTTCCGGCTTCGATTTAGGAACTTTTCTTGACGGAACTTTCCAAACAAAACAGGAATTCGCGCCTGACAAAGACCGACCGACGGGACGTTTGAAATTCGGTACGGAATCAAACGGCGGTTTCAAGAACATCACGATTTCCAATATCGTTTTCACGCACTGTCGCGGTTTGGCAATCGAAACGGTGGACGGCGGCAATATCGAAGACGTTTCGATTTCAAATATCACGATGCGCGACATCGGAAATTCGCCGATTTTTATTCGTTTAGGCAAACGCCAGCGTGCGCCGGAAGGAATGCCAGTCGCCAAAATAAAGCGCATTATTATTGATAACGTCGTCGTCTCCGACGCTTCGACCGATTACGCTTCAATCATCGCCGGACTCGCCGAAAGCCCGATTGAAGACGTGCGTTTATCAAATATTCGCATTCATTACCGCGGCGGCGGTACGGCGGAAGAAGCGAAACGCGACGTTCCCGAAAACGAAAAAAATTACCCCGAACCGAGTATGTTCGGTGTGCTTCCGGCGTATGGTTTTTATATTCGCCACGCCAACGGAATTACGTTTGATAACGTCGAAGTGTCGTATGAAAAAGAAGATGCGCGTCCGGCATTTGTTTTGGAAAATGTGAAAAACATTGAATTTTTCCGCACAAACGCCGAACAGTTAAGCGGCGGAAAAATGTTTGTATTGAAGAATGTAGCGAATTTTAGCGCGTCGCAAAATCGCAATGCGGCGGATGTAAAAATTGAGAAGGTAGATAGAAAAGAATTTTAATTTTATCGTTGTTTTAAGTATGAAAAATCACCGAAGATTTATATTTTCATCAAATATTTTATTTGTTTTGATTTCGATTGCCGGATCTTTTTCAGTACAGGCTCAATCAAAAAATTCCGTCGTCCTTTCCGAAGACGACGTGAGTTACACGCTTACCAATAAATCCGTGACGGCAAAAGTCAGCAAAAATTCGGGCGATTTGATTTCGCTGAGATACAAGGGTTTGCAACTGCTCGAAAGCGGTTCGGGGCATCCGTACGCGTATTGGTCGCATGCGCCCTCGAGAAAGTCGAAAATTGTTGACGCGGTAACGATTGACCCGGCGAAAAATAATGGTGAACGCGGCGAAGTTTCGGTTAAAGGATTTTATCAGCCAGGCATAAATCTCGGCGAAGGTCCGGGCGGTTCAACGGCTTGTGACATTGAGATTCGCTATTCGCTGGGGCGCGATGATTCGGGAATTTACACTTATTCGATTTTGACGCACAAGGCGGATTACCCGGCGACCCAAATCGGCGAAGCGCGGTTTGGCGCGAAACTCAATCCGCAAATTTTCGACTGGCTTTCGATTGACGCGAAACGCAATAAATTGATGGAAAAGCCCGAAGATTGGGACAAAGGAACGCAGCTCAATATGAAGGAAGCGCGGCTTTTGAACATCGGAATTTATAAAGGTCGGGTGTCGCATAAATACGATTATTCGGCGATTCAATACGACATTCCTGCGTTCGGCTGGACTTCGACGACCGCTAAAATCGGGTTGTGGTTCGTCAATCCGACGATTGAATATCTGAGCGGCGGCGCGACGAAAGTCGAACTGACCGGACATTTGGATAACAATGAAGGCGCGGCTCCGACGCTGCTCAATTACTGGCGCGGCAGTCATTACGGCGGCAGTTCCTTGGTCATCAAAGAAGGCGAAAATTGGACGAAAACCGTCGGACCGTTTTTGATTTACGTCAATTCTGCCAACGATCCGCAAGCGATGTGGCAGGACGCGCTTGCGCAGGCTGATAAAGAATCGAAAAAATGGGCTTACGAATGGGTTTCCGGCGTTGATTACCCGAAAAACAATGAGCGCAGCACGGTTTCGGGACAGTTAATTTTAGATGACAAAGGAAATCCAAACGCGAAAATGAGCAATCTCCTCGTCGGACTTTCCGCGCCCGACTACGAAGCGCAGGGTTTTCGCGGCAGAACCGAAACCGTCAGTTGGCAAACAGACGCGAAAACTTATGAATTTTGGACGCGCGGAGCGGCGGACGGCAAATTTACAATTTCAAAAGTTCGCCCCGGAAAATATACGCTCCACGCGATTGCCGCCGGTGTTTTGGGCGAATTCGCGCAAACCGAAGTGACGATCGAAGCCGGAAAACCGCTTAATCTCGGCAAACTCGACTGGAAACCCGTGCGCTACGGACGACAAATCTGGGAAATCGGCATCCCGAATCGTTCGGCGGAAGAATTTAAACACGGCGACCATTACTGGCAATGGGGGCTTTATACGCTCTACCCGAAAGAATTTCCGAACGATGTCAATTTCACCATCGGCAAAAGCGATTACCGCATTGATTGGAATTACGCCGAAGTTCCGCGCTTAACCGAAGACAACGGCAAGGGCGGCGGACAGACGACGGCGACGACGTGGACGATCAATTTTAATCTGCTGAATTCGCCGCGCGGCAAAGCGATTTTGCGTTTGGCAATCGCCTCGAACAGCGCGAGAAGTTTGACGGTGGCGGTCAACGACAAAGACGCGGGCGAAGTCGCCCAAATGCCCGACACGGCAACGATTCGCCGCGACGGAATTCGCGGTCTGTGGTTTGAACGCAATGTCAATTTCGACGCTTCAATACTCAAACAAGGCGCGAACACGATTAAATTAACTGTCCCCGCCGGAAATGCGTTTAGCGGCGTTCAATACGATTATCTGCGGTTAGAATTAGACGAAACAGCAAAATAATAATCGTTTCTTTGAGAGCATTTTATATATGGATATACGGTCAGAAATGCGCGCGTCAGAGGACAGTTCTCCGGCTGACAGGTTGCCAGCCGCTGACGCTGCTGGTTCTGACCGTATCCGGTTCAATAGGGCATAATTATTTGCGGAACTATTTGATTTTTGGATTGTAGGAGTGTTGCAAATTTCAGTTTACTATGAATTTTACATAGATTTAATTATTTATAATGCATAATATTTAACACCGCATTTATGTAATGACAAAGAGTTTTGATCTAAAGTATAATAATCGCCACATTTCGATTTTATTACTAAACTAACGCAAAATTTGTTCTAACTTATTATATTTTGCCTAATTTCTTTAAAATTTTAGTTAAGCGGTTAAATGATTCTTTATCGAGTTAGCTTAATAGTTTTACAAGCCGTTTCAAGCGTTATAAATAATTATATCCGGGTCAAAACCCGGCAGCTTCAAATTCATATTTCACAGTCAGCAGCGATGAAAAGTAAAGAATTTGCTGAAGTAATTTTGGCTTCTGTCTTTTTCTAATTGGTTGGTCTGACCAATTAAATGATTTTGTCGATACTAAGTTAAAGAATGTTTAAAAGTTATTTTTGTAAATTCTGTGTTTATTTTCCGTCGAGCAATTTCAAATTTAATTTCATTAAATTAAGTAGTTCGATTTTATCTTTTTGAAAGTCTGAAATCTGTTTTTGATTAAGTTTCAAGAAACTTAATTTGATAAATTTGCGAGCAACGTCCACATTCGTCAGGAGAAAATTTTTATGAGCGAAAAACTTTTTAGAACTGCAGCTGTTATTACATTCATTGTAATTTGTGCTGTTATTTTAATGATGCCCGAAACCACCTCAGCGCAGGTCGGCAGCGGCGGAACGATTAGCGGAACGGTTTTCGATTCGAGCGGGGCGATCGTTCCCGGAGCGACGGTTACGGCTATAAATGTCGCTACCAGAATCGAAACCGTCAGACAAACGACGGACGCTGGATTGTATGTTATTACGCCTCTGCCGCCCGGCAGTTATAACGTCACGGTGAAAGCGAGCGGTTTTCAAACTCTAGTCCAAGAGAAAATAATTGTTGATGCGGTCGGCACGGTCAGCGTTGATTTGACGCTGAAAGCCGGAAACATTAGTGAAACCGTTACGGTTGAGAGTGCGCCGCCGCAATTAAACACTAATGATTCACGACTCGGAACGACTATTCGCAACGAGCTATACACAAATTTGCCACTCGCACAGGGAACCGCCGTCGCCGGCTCCGGCATCGGGCAGGGTCCGAGAAATCCGGGCGCGTTTATTTTTTTGCTGCCGGGAGTTTCGGAAGGCAATCGCTGGGGAACGATTAACGGGGCGCAGGGTTTTTCCAAAGATGTTTATATCGAAGGCGTTCCGATTACCGACCCGATTCAGCAAGGTGAAGGACGAACAATCGCATTAGGCGTTTCCGTCGAAGCGGTCGAGCAGTTTCAAGTGGAAACGAGCGGAACAGGAGTCGAATTTAACGGGCAGGGTTCGGAAAATTACACTATTAAATCCGGCGGCAACGGATTCCACGGTTCTGGATTTGAGTATTTACGCAATGACAAATTAAACGCCAGAGGCTTCTTTCCGGCGATTCGTCCGACCGAACGCCAAAACGAATTCGGTTTTACCGTCGGCGGACCGATTTTGAAGAAAAAGCTGTTTTTCTTTACATCTTATGACGGCTGGCGTTACCGGGTCGTCAGCCCGACGCAGTTTGCTTCGCTGCCGACGCTCAAGGAACGAACGGGAGATTTCAGCGAACTGCCGGTGGCGATTTATGATCCGCTGACGACGACCGCCGTTTCGGGCGGTTTCACGCGCACACAGTTCCGCGATCCGTCGCGGGCAACCGCGGCCAATCCGCTCGGACTTAACATTATTCCGCTGAACAGAATTTCAAGCATTTCAAATTATTTTCAATCTTTTCTGCCGAGTCCAACCGCTGCCGGACTGCAAAATAATTATTTGGGACAAGTTCCGGTTCAATACGACAACAACAGTTTCAATCTCAAGATTGATTATAATCTGACGGAAAACCAGAGGCTTTCGGGAATTTACACTTACGGCAAAAGAAGTCAGCCCGGTCCGTATCGGGAAGTTACCATTGATCGAACAGCTTTGCCTTTGCCATATACGGAAACCAGACAGGTCGCCGAAATTCCCAAGGTTTTTCAGTTAAAACATAATTGGAGCATCAGCCCGACTCTGGTAAATCAAGCGAGTTTCGGTTACACACACTTTTTTGTTCCCATCATAAATGTCACCTCCGCCGGCAAATATGCGAGCAGTTCCGGTCTGACGGGGTTACCCGCCGGCGATGCGAGCGATGCTTTTTTGGAAGCGACTTTTGCCGGAGCAAACGCCCCGTCGGGCTGGCGCGGCACGAATGCCAGAGATTTCGAGGATAATAATTTCAACAATACTTTTCAGGACAGTGTTTTATGGATCAAAGGGAAACATTCGTTCAAATTTGGTTTTCAATATCAAACGACCAAAGACAAAACGAAAACCAACGATACGGGAAGTTTGCTGACGACGAGCTTCAGTAATCTGCAAACCGCCGGTTTTAATGCGACGGGCGGACTTCTCAGCGGCACCGGAAATGCGTATGCGAGTTTTCTGATCGGTGCTTTGAACGGCGCGACCGTCAACGAAGATTCGGCAGTTTTGACAGTCGCCAAATTCAAAAGTTATTCGGGTTGGGCGGCGGATGATTACAAAGTGAATCCGCGCCTGACGTTAAATTTAGGACTTCGTTACGACGTGATGCTGCCGTATGAAGAAGGCAGTGATCTGTTCACTTATTTAGACATCAACGCGCCGAATCCGGCGGCGGGCGGCATCAAAGGCGCACTGCGTTTCGGCGGCAATTCCGCGCCGGATGCGATTAGCTGTCATTGCGGTCAGATTGTCAATACCTATTACGGTGCTTTGGGTCCGCGTGTCGGATTTGCTTACGCGCTCAATGATAAAACGGCGTTACGCGGCGGCTATGGCATTATGTATTCGCGCAGCGGCGCGGTCGGCGGTCGCGACGGAGCACGAATCGGGACGGGTTTGGTCGGTATCAACGCCAACGCGCCGATTGTCAGCCCGAACGGTTCATTTACTCCCGCGCTTTACTGGAACAACGGCATTCCGCCTTATACTAAAGGTCCGATTTACAGCGAAACTTATCAAACCGGCTTTAACGGCACGGGTTCGGGCGGTTCGGTCACTTACGCCGACCCGAATAGTCAGCCGCCGCGTTATCAAAACTGGAATCTTTCGGTACAGCGTTCGCTGACGAATTCGCTGGTTGTGACTGCTGCTTATGTGGGTAGCAACGGCAAAAAACTGCGCGGCGGCGGTCGTTCCGAATTTTCCAACCAGTTAAATCCCAAATATTTGGTGTTAGGCAATTTGCTCACCCAAAATGCGACCCCGGCAAACATCGCGGCGGCGCAAGTCATCGTGCCGGGAGTCGGTCTGCCGTTTCCAACTTTCGTCGGCACAATCGGTCAGGCACTGCGCCCGTTTCCGCAATACAGCACCGTCACCGACGTTTACGGCGATGTCGGGCAGTCAAACTATAACGCTCTGCAAGTGTCGCTCCAACAAAGGCTTGCCCACGGGCTGACTTTTAATGCCAACTATACGTTCAGCAAAGCACTCGGCACGATTAACGGCAATCAAAGCGCGTATCGGCAGGAAAAGAGTCTTTCTACGACCGATCAGCCGCATATTTTCAACGCTTTTTATTCCTATCAACTGCCGTTCGGAAAAGGCAAAATGATCGATCCCGGAAATAAAGTTTTGCAGTCCGTCATCGGCGGCTGGCAAATTTCCGGCATCACGCGGGCTTCCATCGGGTTTCCGCTCGGTCCGTTCACGGCGACCTGCAATGTTCCGCTCGCGGGAACTTGCTACGCCAACTATAATCCGAACTTCAGCGGCGACGTGCGGTTGCCGGGAAATGGAGTTGACGCGCCGATCATTAACGTCAACGCTTTCGTTTCTCCGGCTTCATACACTTACGGCAACACGCCCGCAACCGGTGCTTACGGTCTTCGCAATCCGCATTTCCTTAATCAGGACTTGAGCATCACGCGGAATTTTCAGGTTTTCGAGCGGTTAAAGTTCGTGTTCGGAGTTGACGGTTTTAACATTTTCAACACGGTTCGTTTCGGAACCATCAACACCAACATTACCAATGCTAACTTCGGCAAGGCATCCGCGCAGACTAATCTGCCGCGCGTCTTTCAACTCAAATTCAGAATTGTATTTTAACACTGAAAAAGACGGCGCGACATCCTGCAAAAATTTCGCGCCGTCTTTTTCCCAATGAGAAAAATCTAATGAAAATTACATTTTCGGTCGTTTTATTTTTGCTGTGCGCGGCGGCTTATGGTTACGCGCAAACCCAGGAGCCGCCGCTCGAATGGATTGATTCCGATACCGGACACCGGATTATTCGCCTGTCGCGCGAACCGGGCAGCGAGAGTCTGTATTTTCATCAAAACGCTTATACGGCGGAAGGCGATAAATTGATTATGACTTCGCCGACCGGAATTTACACATTCAATTTCAAAACAAAAGAAATCGAAAAAGTCGTTGACGGAAAGGTCAATGTAATCGTCGTCGGCAGAAAAACGCGGCAGGTTTATTATTCAAAAACCGGCACGATTTACGCGACTAATCTTGACACGAAAGCGACCAAAGAAATCGTTAAACTTCCTTTTCGCGGCGGAGTTTCTTCGCTCAATGCCGACGAAACGCTATTGCTCGGCGCACGAAATGAAAATAACGAGCCGCCGCCGAATTCACCCGGTAATTCTTCTGCGCCAAATGTTTATTCAAATCAAAATGGACAGCGACCGATTGGAACTAACCCGGATTTACCGGAGCAGACGGGACCCGACGGCAAACCTCTGACATATGCCGAACGCAAAGAAGTGATGATGAACAATCGTCTCAATCAGCGAATTCCGATGGTGATGTTCACCGTCAACACGCAGACCGGCGAAGTCAAAACGATTCTCAAATCAACCGACTGGCTCGGTCATCTGCAATTTTCGCCGACCGATCCGAATCTCATAATGTTCTGCCACGAAGGACCGTGGCATCGCGTGGATAGAATTTGGACGATCAAAACGGACGGCACGAATTTGACAAAAATTCACACGCGGACGATGAATATGGAAATTGCCGGACACGAATTTTTCAGCAGCGACGGTAAAATGATCTGGTATGATCTGCAAACTCCGCGCGGCGAAGATTTTTGGCTGGCGGGTTACGAAATCGCCACCCGAAAACGCACCTGGTATCATTTGCAGCGTGATGAATGGTCGGTGCATTTTAATGTTTCGCGCAACGGCACGATGTTCGGTGGTGACGGCGGCGACAACGAAATGGTCGCCCACGCCAAAGACGGCAAATGGATTTATTTATTTCGCCCGGAGTTGATTCCCGATGTCGCGGGCATCAAAAACCCGAACTCCGAGGATTTGGTTAAACCCGGATTTTTTAAATCGGAGCGGCTCGTCAATATGTCAAAGCACAATTATCAGCTCGAACCGAATATGACGTTTTCGCCGGACGGCAAATGGATTATTTTTCGCTCGAATATGTTCGGCGCGACGCACGTTTTCGCCGTCGAAATCGCAAAGGCAAAATAACCGGATAAAATCTTTCAATAGAGGTGAATAATGCCGCGCTGAAATGCTTCGGACACCGCCTGAGCGCGGTCGTGACAGCCGAGTTTAGCGAAAATATTGCTGGCGTGAACCCGCACCGTTCCGTCGCTGATAGCAAGTGTTCGGGAGATTTCTTTGTTCGATTTGCCTTTGGAAATAAGTTTCAAAATCTCTAATTCGCGCCTGCTCAACTCCGAACGCGGAATGCGTTCAGCCAAACGCAGGGCAATTTCCGGCGGCAAAACGCGCTGTCCAGCGTGAACCAATCTGATCGCTTTGATAAGTTCTGCACCATTAACATCTTTTAGAAAATAAGCCCGCGCTCCAACCTGAAAAGCGCGAAAAATGTCCTCGCCGCCGCCGTAAGTTGATAAAACGATAAACCGGGCGCGTGGGAATTTTTTTTTGATACGGGTGATGGCTTCTAAGCCGTTCATTTCGGGCATTCTCAAATCCATCAGAGTAACGTCCGGCAAATTTTCACAAAAAAGTTCGACCGCCTGATTTCCGTTTCCGGCTTCGGCAACCGTCAGCATATCCGTTTGGCTGTTGATGATGGCTGCTAAACCGACGCGCATGATGAAATGATCTTCGGCAATCATCACTCGAATCGGCTTTGTCTTTTTCATAAAATTTTCGCTGATTTCTAATTTTTTTACTTTTCAATCAGCGGCGATTCGACGTTTTCGCTGTTTTTGATTTCTACTTTTTTGCCGTTCGCCGTCTTCAAATTTACGTTTTGCATCGTCCAGTTTTTTGCGTATTCGATTGAACCCGCGTCGTTTCCCTGCGCGGTGATGTTGATGAATTTGACGTTTTGGATTAATTTGTCGGGCAGACCGCTCGCCGTGAAAATTTGTTTTGCGCCGGTGATTTTGACGTTTTTGATGGTGATGTCGCGGAAATCGCAGTAGCCGCGTTCGATTGGCGTGACGGCTGTGTTCATTACAACCCAGTGCGCGGGGATGTTTTTCATATCTTTGGGAATCGTCGTGTAGGAA
>JALYZF010000216.1 GCA_030948995.1 Acidobacteriota bacterium | reverse complement strand
TTCAAAATTTATGTCCTTTAACGCCCAAAAGGTGTTTTCCGCTGAACCATTGTTGCCGCTGCGCCTGAAATTCTTAAACGGACTGCGCGCCATTTCAGTCAGCGATTCGCGCAGCGTGGCGTAAGGCGCTTGTCTCGCGCCGAGCTTATACTGCTTGCTTAAATTTTCGACTTGAATAATCGGTCTCATCAATTAAAATCAAACTACGTCCGCAAAACTGCGCTCCATCCGCCGGAAAGTATATGCCGCATAAACTAACACGATTAGAGTTATAATCGTTGAAATTCCCAAACTTGTCCAATCAAAAATTTTCCCCAAACAAGCCGAACGAAAGCCTTCGATTAAACCTACCAAGGGATTTAGCGCCATCACAAGACGCCATTTTTCCGGTATGTTGCTGAGCGGATACATAATCGCCGAAGCATACATTCCGAGCTGTATAAAAAACGGCAGCGCATAGCGAACGTCGCGGTATTTTACGTTTAAGGCGGACATCAGCATTCCAACGCCGATTGCCAAAAGAGAAGTCAGCAAAACCAATATGGGCAACATCAATAAATTCCAAGACGCGCCGATTCGGTAGTAAAACATTAAGATGACGAGCAACCCGAAAGAAATCGCCAAATCAATCAAACCGGCGGCAACCGACGCCATCGGAATAACTGCTCGCGGAAAATAAACTTTTGTAATTAAATTTGAATTTCCGACTAAGCTATTACCGCTGTTTGTAACGGCGTTTGAGAAAAAAGTCCACGGCAGAAGTGCGGCAAAAACCCAAACCGGATACGGAAAACCATCCGACGGAATGCCTGCAAGTTGTCCGAAAAATACTGAAAAAATTATCATCGTAAGGAGCGGCTGGATAACCGCCCACGCAACTCCGAGAACAGTTTGTTTGTAGCGCACTTTTATATCCCGAACGGTCAAGATATAAAACAAATCTCGATACTGCCATAAATCTCGCAAGTTGAGCGCAACCCAGCCTCGTTTCGGTTCGATGACAACCAACGGATTTTCCGGCAGCGTATATTGAGATACAGCAAGGTTCGTATAATCGTTTTCGGTTATATTCGATTTGTCGCTTCGCTTACTTTCTCTAGTATTGGTAATAATGGACATCCTGAAAGGTAAAACTTTTCTAATAAACGCTATTTAAGAGTTTCCGGTTTTAGTTAAAGGATTAAGTTTAATTTGTGAAGTTTTATTGGTCAAATGAAACCAGTAGTTGAAAAAATTCTTTTCTGTTTACAATAAAAATTAAAAGGGTGAAAGAAAGTCTTTGTAAAATGGTGCTTCTGCGTCTCTATGAGACAAAAAAGGCTCTACAATATTCCAATCGATACCAATTACAGGGTCATTCCATCGAATTACTTTCTCGCATTCGGGCGCATACGGATTATCGACTTTGTATTGTATTACAACGTTTTCCGACAAAGCGCAGAATCCGTGAGCAAAGCCGCGCGGGACAAAGACGGCTTTGCAATTTTCTTCGGATAAAACAATCGAATCCCATTGCCCGCAGGACGGCGAATCCTTTCGTAAGTCAACGAAAACATCGAGAATTTCGCCTCGAACAACGCGAACAAGTTTAGCCTGAGATTTAGGCGGTATTTGAAAATGCAGCCCGCGAATCGTGTGTCTGCGGGTTGAAAGAGATTCGTTTTCCTGCACCCAATCGGTCTCGATTCCGTGTTCGGTGAAAAGTTCGCGCCGATACGTTTCCATAAAATAGCCGCGCGAATCGCCTATTTTTTCTAAGATTATTTCAAATGAGCCTTTGAGTTTGAGCAGTTTTATTTCCAAGCAGAAAGTTCCTTTAACAAGAAATACAAGGAGTTTTACTGACAAAACGGATTTATCTTAAGCATTATTCCTTGAGATTGAAATTCTAATTTTTAATTTGTGCGTTAGTCAAATACACTCTTGTTTTCAATTTGCCGATAAACTTATGAAAAGAATTTTTTAACGGCAAATGTGATTGCGTTTAAGATTTCTTCGTTCATTTCCGTGTGAATAGGTAAAGATAAAACCGATTCGCACAGTTTTTCCGTAACGGGTAAATTAAAATCCGGCGGAACAAATTCTTTGAAGGCGTCCTGCCGGTAAAGCGGAATCGGGTAATAAATCATCGACGGTATGCCGTTGTCTGTCAGATGTTTTTGCATCGCGTCACGCTTTCCGTTTTTAACTTGCAAAGTATATTGGTGAAAAACGTGCGTCGAGTTTTCGGCGCGGGCGGGCGTCTTCAGTTCTTCAACATCTTTAAATGCTTCGTCGTAGAAATCGGCGGCGCTCCGGCGGGCGGCAGCGTATTCGTCAAGGCGTTTTAATTTAATATCGAGAATCGCCGCTTGAATCGAATCCAGTCGTGAATTGACGCCGACGACAGAATGATAATATTTTTTTTCCTGTCCGTGGTCGACAATAGTTCGCAGTTTTTTCGCTAGTTCGCTGCTGTCGGTAAATATGGCGCCGCCGTCGCCGTAACAGCCGAGATTCTTAGACGGGAAAAACGAAGTGCAGCCGATGTGTCCAATTGTTCCGGCTTTTTTCGTCGCGCCGTTGCTGAAACGGTAATCTGAGCCGATTGCCTGCGCGTTATCTTCGATAACGGACAACTTATACTTTTCCGCAACGCTCATAATGCCTTCCATATCACAGCTTTGCCCGAACAGATGAACCGGAACGACAGCTTTCGTGCGCGGCGTAATCGCTTTTTCTATAATCTCAGGCGTGACGTTGAAAGTATTTTCGTCAACGTCAACCATTACAGGTTTAAGCTGCAGAAGTGCGACGACTTCGGCGGTTGCAACGTATGTAAATGTCGGAACGATAACTTCGTCGCCCGCTTCCAAGCCGAGCGCCATCAAAGCAACTTGCAGCGCGTCCGTTCCGTTGGCGCACGGAATTACATTTTCGATTTGCAAATAATTTTCCAGATTCGTCTGAAAAGATTTCACCTGCGGACCGTTTATGTAATTTGTCGAAGACAAGCAGCTTAAAACAGCTTCGTCGATTTCTTCTTTAATTTTGTTGTATTGACCTTTGAGGTCAACCATTTGTATCGCGCTCATTAAATTCCTTTCGCCTATTCTTTTAAATCTTAAAAACATCGAGCCGTGTAAAGTATCGAATGTAAAATGCGCTACGCCAAAAAGCAAATCTCTTTGCTTTGGCGATAAAAGCGAAACTGAAAATTAAATGGTTAAGGAAATTACCGTCGTGCTAAAACCGCGACCTAGATAATATATTCTTACTAAGAGTTAGGAGTTACGGTTTTAAAAGTAAAAAAGTGAAAATGAAATTTTCACTTTTTTACTTTTTCACCCTTTTTTAACTTAGCGGCGGCAAAATTGTTTAAGCGCTGGCAGTTTCGGATTTAAGTTCATCACGAAACTGTTCCGCTACATCATTGATGATTTGCTCGAGCGTTCGAGTCGGCTGGTAGCCGACCAATCGTTTTGCTTTATCGAGCGAGGGAACGCGCCGCTGCATATCTTCAAAGCCTTCGCCGTATGCTTCCGTATATGGAATATAACGTATCTCGCTGCGGCTATTTGTCATTTCAATCGCCTTCTCCGCCAAGCCTTGAATCGTAACTTCCTCGTCATTGCCAAAGTTTATCACTTGCCCGAAACACGCCGGGGTTTCAATTGCTTTGGTCAAACCTTCGACAATATCTAATACGTGACCGAAACAGCGCGACTGCGTGCCGTCGCCGTGAACGGTCAGCGGCTCATTGCGAATAGCGCATTTAACAAAGTTCGGCACGACCATTCCGTATTGTCCGGTCTGGCGCGGTCCGACCGTGTTGAACAGACGCACGACAACCACTTGCAAGCGCGTTTCCTTCCAGTGCGCCAGAGCAAGGAACTCATCCAGAGTTTTGGCGCAGGCATATGCCCAGCGATGTTTGTCGGTCGAGCCGGTCAGCAGGTCGTCTTCTTCGCGGAACGGAACACGCGCGCCCTTGCCGTAAACTTCAGAAGTCGAAGGAATCAGCACGCGCTTTCGGTAACGCGAGCAAAAACCGAGAACAACGTCCGTGCCGCGAAAGATAGTTTCGATGGTTTTGACCGGATGCTCCATTATCAGTTTGACGCCGACGGCGCTCGCCATATGGAAAACTCGGTCGGTTTCACGAATCAATTCTTCCATCAGCTTTTCATTCAGCACGCTGTCAATTATCAGGCGGAAATTCTTTTCGCCTTCCAAATGCTCAACGTTTTGATAACGTCCCGTCGACAAATCGTCAATCACGGTTATCTCGTTGCCTTCGCCTATGAGTTTGTCCGCTAGGTGCGAGCCGACAAAGCCCGCGCCGCCTGTGATTAATATCTTCATTAAGTTTTTCCCTTTTGATAGGTTTGTATAAAATCCTTGTAAATTTTCTTTATTTGCATTCGAATGCAAAAGCTGCCAAATAACTAAATTTAGAGCCAAGCCGGTTTAAAAGCAAATCAATTGCTTCAAACAACCGCGTATCAAACCGATAATTTCATATATTAAGAATACGTATTCGGCTTCAGTAAAATTTAGATTCAAACGATTTTTCATTGGCGCGAATCAAAGTAATTCAAACGCTTCGGCGATATTGTTTACATTAAGAAATATTTGGACTTTTCCCCGTTTTGCAACTATATTTATTCAACGTCCAAAATTTTATTCTTGAAAATTTCAGCCAAACGGTTCAGACTTTGTTAAAGGTAAAATTTACATACCGCAAACGAAGCAATAAATTTATGTTTGAACGCTACACGGAAAAGGCTCGTCGGGTTATTTTTTTCGCTCGTTATGAAGCTCTGCAATACGGCTCGCAGGTTATCTCGCCCGAACATATTCTTCTCGGTTTAATGCGCGAAGACAAAACCATTTCAGCGCGGTTTTTTCCGTTTCGCAATCACTTGAGCGTCGAAGGCGTCAGGCGCGAAGTCGAAGAGAGAATCGTTCTCAGAGAACGCATTCCGCAATCGGTCGAGCTGCATCTTGCGCCGGAAACAAAGCGCATTCTCGCTTTTGCCAGCGAGGAAAGTCTGCACTTGCGCGACCGGCATATCGGTCCCGAACACTTGCTTTTAGGAATCGTCCGCGAAGAACGCTCGATTGCGGCAGAGATTCTATATCAATACGGTTTGCGTTCAGCGGACGTGCGCGAGGAAATCGCGCGTCAAAACGGTTTTCCTAATTTGCGCGGCGCTGCCAAAGATAAATCCGATACGCCGCATCTTCAGGAATTTACGCGCGATTTAACACAGGAAGCGGCGGAAGGAAAACTCGACCCGCTCGTCGGGCGCGAAGCCGAAACAGAAAGAGTAATCGAAATTCTGTGCCGCAGAACGAAAAACAATCCGGTTTTAATCGGCGAAGCAGGCGTCGGGAAAACGGCGATTATCGAAGGTTTGGCGCAAAGAATCGTTGACAAAAACGTGCCGTCCTTTTTGGAAAACAAACGCATTTTGTCGCTCGATTTATCGCTTGTGGTCGCCGGCACAAAATATCGCGGACAATTTGAAGAACGCTTAAAGAAAATTATGAGCGAGCTTCGTGAAAATAAGGAATACGTCGTTTTCATAGACGAGCTACACACGCTCGTCGGCGCAGGCTCGGCGGAAGGCACGCTGGATGCGGCGAATATCTTAAAACCCGCTTTGTCGCGCGGCGAGATTCAATGCATCGGCGCGACGACGCCGAACGAATTCCGCAAATCAATCGAGAAAGACCGCGCGCTCGAACGCCGTTTTCAATCGGTTAAAGTCGTGCCGCCGAACGAAGCGGACGCTTTAAAAATTGTTCAAGGCTTGGCGGAAAGATACGAAGCATTTCACCAGATTCGTTATTCAAAAGAAGCATTAGAAGCCGCAGTTCGTCAATCGAACCGATATATTCCCGACCGTTTTTTGCCCGACAAAGCAATCGACGTTTTAGACGAAGCCGGAGCACGCGCCAAACTTCGCTACAAACAAGAAGCCGTTTCCGAACCTTCTTGGAAGGAAACTGTCGAGAATTGGAAGCGCATAACCGCCAACGAAGACCAGCTTTTAGCCTTTGAACTGCAAACGCTTGAAGATTCTTTTTTCGCCGTCGAAGTTTCCAAAGACGATGTTGAAGAAGTCATCGCGCGCTGGACGGGCATTCCAGTGTCATCAATTAAACAGGAAGAAGCGAAAAAACTTCTCGGCATCGAAACCGAACTACACCTGCGGATTATCTCGCAGCGTCCGGCAATTTCCGCGCTCGCCCGTGCAATTCGCCGCTCGCGCGCCGGACTAAAAAATCCCGACCGACCAATCGGCTCGTTTCTGTTTTTAGGTCCGACCGGCGTCGGCAAAACGGAAGTCGCCAGAAGTCTTGCGGAATTTCTGTTCGGCTCTGAACGCGCTCTGATTCGTTTCGATATGTCGGAGTTTATGGAAAAACACACGGTGGCGAAATTTATCGGCTCGCCGCCCGGATACGTCGGACACGAAGAAGGCGGGCAGTTGACGGAAAAACTTCGCCGCGCGCCGTATTCGATTGTTCTTTTTGACGAAATCGAAAAAGCGCACCCGGATTTGTTCAATGTTTTATTGCAGGTTTTTGAAGACGGAATTTTGACCGACGCGCAAGGCAATACAATTGACTGCAAAAACGCGATTTTCATAATGACTTCTAATATCGGCGCGAGATTTATTCAAAAACGCGCCACGCTAGGTTTTCAAACGGGCGCAGACGCTTCGCGCGCGAAAATGGAAGAGCAAGTTTTAAGTGAAGTCAAAAAAACTTTCGCGCCGGAATTTATCAATCGTCTCGACGAAATTATTATTTTCGATGAACTCGTGGACGAAGATTTAATGCAGATTATAGATTTGCAGGTTGCGCGGCTCAACGAAATTTTAGTCAAACACGCTTTGCAGATTCGCTTAACGGTCGAAGCAAAACGCTGGCTGATTGAAAAAACCTGCGCCGACCGAAGTTACGGCGCGCGCCCCTTAAAACGCGCTTTGCAGCGAAACGTCGAAGACGAACTTTCCGAAGCCTTGATTCAAGGAAAACTGAGCGAGGAAAGCATCGTCGAAGTTTTTTGCGAAAATGACAAACTCGCATTCCGCAGCGTACGGCTCGAAGCGTTAGAAGACGAGCTCTTTGAGCGCGCTTGAAATAAACGGAAAACTGAGAATGGAAAGTGGAAAATATTTAGAAGATTTTTCCACTTTCCATTCTCAGTTTTCCATTTTACGATTTTATCTGTATAATTCGGAAGTTTATTGGCAAGTTAGCCTGTCGGGCAACTAAGCGTTGATTCATCGAATCATAGTTCGCGTATCAATTCAGTAGAAAAAAACAATAGAAAACCCGCTTTTTATTTGAGATATATTTATAAGTTTTTTAATTTCCAGTTCGGATTTTTGACGGGCTTTCTGCGGCTTAACGAAAAAGCCAAAATCTTGCAATCATAAAGGAAATCGGTTTATGCACATTCTTCGCGCTTTCGCGCTTGTTTTTTTGAGCTTCGTGTTTTCGGCTTTGCCTGCCACTGCCCGAAACACCGACGGAAAAGCGAAAGATATTCTAAAAACTGAAACGGCTCGGCAGCAACAATTGGTCGAAACGGTTCATATTACAGGCAATCGCCGCCTGCGCGAAGAAGATTTGATGTATTACATCAAAACTCGCGCGGGCGACGTTTTTTCTCAAACGCAAATTGAACGCGACTTAAAAGAGCTACTATCGCTGAATTTTTTTGAGAAGATTTATACTCGCGTTTTTACCGAAGACGGCGTGCGCGGCGGAGTCAACGTTATTTTTGAAGTCAGGGAATTGCCGATTATCCGCGATTTGCAGTTTCAGGGTTTGAAAGCCGTTCCCGAATCTGACATCCTGAAGGCTTTCCGCGAAGGTCGCGTCAATATCTCGAAAGAAGCGGTTTTTAATCCGGTCAACGCGCAGAAAGGCGTCCGCGTCATCCGCGAGCAGCTTGCCTCGAAAGGTTATCCGAACGCGAAAGTAACTTTCAAATATGAAGAAGTTTCGGCAACTTCAGGTGCCGTGATTTTCGATGTCGAGCAAGGTAACCGCTCACGCATTATCGATATTGAATTTGAAGGCAACGAATTTTTCTCGGACGGCGAATTGCGTAAACAATTGCAACTTGTTCAAGAAACCGGACTTGTCTCGCGCTTTAAGGGTCAGGATATTCTCGATTTGCGAAAGCTCGAATATGATTTGCACAAAAATGTGCTGTCGTATATGTTCTCGAAAGGTTACTTTCAGGCGCGTATCGGCGAGCCGCAGGTTGTCGGTTTGGGCATCAAACGCACGGATTTTCTGCCGCTGATTACCTTGCCCTTGCCGCTTATCAGTTCAAAAGACGATACTTTGAAGATTATCGTCCCGGTAACGGAAGGGAAAATTTTCCGCGTCGGCGAATTGAAGGTCGAAGGCAATTCGATTTTTTCCGAACAAGACATCTTAAAATACGTCGGCTTGCAGAAAGGTGAAATCGCCAACGGCAAACGTCTGCAGGAAGGCGTCTATGAAAATTTGAAAAAAGTTTACGGCTCGCAGGGCTTTGTGCTTTACAACGCCGAATTCGAGCCGGAGTTTAAGGACAATCCGGCAAATCCGAAAGAAGGCATCGTCGATATTAAAATCAATATCGACGAAGGAAAGCAATTCCGTCTGCGCCGGCTTGAATTTACCGGCAACACTTTTACGCGCGACAAGATTCTGCGCCGCGAAGTTCTTATCAACGAAGGCGATATTTATAATCAAGGCGCGGTCGAAACTTCGGTTTTAAGGTTGAATCAAACGCAGTATTTCGACCCGATTGACAAAGACAAGGACGTTGAGATTCGCACCGACGAAGAACAGGGCGAAGTTGATCTTGTCGTCAAAGTCCGCGAAAAAGGCAGACAGCAAATCAGTCTGAACGGCGGCGTCTCCGGCATCGGCGGCACTTTCTTCGGTTTGGAATATTCGACCAACAATCTTTTAGGACGCGGCGAAGTCCTCTCTTTCCAAGCCGGTTTCGGCAATCGCCAGAAGAATTTACAGTTTAGTTTTCAAGAACCGTATTTCCGCGACCGACCGATTTCTGTTGGTTTTTCTTTGTTCGCCAGCAGTTATCAATTTTTCGGCGAAGGCACATTTTTGTCGCAAAACCAAAATTTATTGTTCGATGCTTTGACGCCGACCGGCTCGCTGACGACCGATGCGGGCAATCTTTTTACGCAGAGAACTTACGGCGCATCTTTGTTTGCGACTGCGCCGCTTTCGGAGTTTCTCCCTAAACGCCCGTTCTCGCGCCTTTCGCGTGTCGGTTTGAGTTATCAACTTTCGGCGACGACTATTAAAGACCCGGCAGTCAATTCATCCGGCAACCCGAATACATTTATTCCGGTCATTTTTTCACAACCGAATATCATTACCAGCAGCGTTACGGGAAGTTTTGTTTATGACTCGCGCCAGCCCGAACCAAACGGGATTGACACGCTCAAAGGCAGACAGCTTTCTGTCGCCGTCGGTTTAGCCGGTTTGGGTGGCGATGTCAGAACTTATCAGCCGTCTGTTACTTACACGCAGTTTATTCCGGTCAGGCATAAACGCTCGACGAGCGCGGAAGTTTTCGGTTTCCGCTTGCAGGCGGGAACAATCGGCAGTTTTGCGACGAGCAATAAAATCAGAAACGCCAATTCAATATCATTCGTCAGCGGCGTTCCGCTTTATTCACGTTATTTTCTAGGCAGCGAAAACGACATTCGCGGTTATAACACGCGCTCAATCGGTCCGATTGCTCCTTTCGATTCATACGTTACGAGCCGCAACATCACGCTTGCGACAAACGCCAGCGGAACGGCGGCTCCGACGACGGGCTTAAACACCGATTTAGTAAATCAAATTGCTCAACTCGGAATAATTAACGGCGCAACCGGAAACAGCAACGCGCTGATTGCCAGAAATTTTCAATTTATCGGCGGCGACACGCAGATTCTCGGCAATTTTGAATACCGTATTCCGATTTTCGGACCTGTAAGTTTAGCAGCGTTTGCCGATGTCGGTTCAGTTTTCAATCTGCACAAAACCGGAACGCAGGTTATCAACAGCGCGTTTCTGACAGACGATACTTTTATCGGCGCAGGCACGCTGACAGCGCTTGCCTTACGAAACAATACGAATTTAGAAAGCAGTTTCGGAAGTTTGCTGTTGTTTAATGACCGCGTGATTACAACCGATGAGTTTTTGACAAATTACTGTCGCGGTAATCGCTTCGGTTGCCCGACTAGTCTTCCGCAAGGCATTCAGCAGGTTTTTCTGCGCGGCGAAGCGCAGCAAAACAGACTTTTGAAAGTTGACCAGAGCGCATTTGATAAATTCAGCGA
>JALYZF010000202.1 GCA_030948995.1 Acidobacteriota bacterium | reverse complement strand
GGGCTTCGGTATTAATACCGAAGCCCTTTTCTATTTCTAATGCCAAGAAGCTACGAAGGTGTTTGAAATTTAAGAGATAAGTAACCTGCGAAGTCTCAGACGAGTCGGAGCAATGTAGATAAAGTTTCGGTAGTTTTACAAAAACATTTATAATCTTTCGACAGCTGTCGCCGGTTTGAGAGCCAAGAAGATGTTCTTTCAACAATCCAGCGCCGTGTCAAATAACAAACCCAATTTGATTACCGCTTCACAACGCTACCACTAAGAGCATGTCTGAAAAGCCGCTCACGAGTAGGCATTAAGCAAATGTAGGTAATTCTAATAATGATAAAAAACATTAATTTAATTGCACTTCCGTTACATCGGAATAAATTTCACCTGTTTTTTTATTGAAGAAAACGTATTTTAATGGAACAAAGGCTATCTTACGTGAAACCTTTTCAAACCCAACAGGAAAACCGTAAATTGCCAATTGAATATTAGATGTATCAGTTTTAGCTTTCGCAACAGATATTTTAAGTTGCAGGTAAGTATAATGGAGCGTAAATTTTCCATACTGCCATTTTCTCGGTTCAAGACTAAAATTATTTTCCTTAAAGATATTATTGCTGATAGAAACGAGGACGGTAAACGTTTGACCTTCTGCGTCATATCTCAAATCCGGCTCAATAACAAATACTGTTTTATTTAAAGGCTTACCATTAAATTTTATTTCACTTGTTACTTTATCTAAACGGGCTAAATATTCCTTTTCAGATTCAGAAGCGCCTTTCAAAATTTTATTTTTGATAGATTCAAAGAAATTGACCACTTTTAACGCATCATCGCCAACAATCCTTTTGCCATTCGTATTTGAAAAAATGTTGCCGGATTTTTTAACTTGTTCATAATCCCATGTTTTATCCGGTTTGAGAATAACTTTTTTACCTTCTTCAGTTGTAGCCGTGATATTTTTTGTCTGCCCTAATTCGGTTGAACCCAAAACTAACAGAAGAATTATTGATATTACAAATTTCATTCTATTTTTCCGCCAAATATCTCTTATTTATTTGGCAGGAATTTTATTGTTTTGAAAAAATACTACCAACGGGTGTCGTATTTGACGAAACCGGTGCGCCAATTGTCTTCACAACCGTTGTGAAGAATCGAAAACTTGCCATCAAAATTTATTGAAGTCTCCAGCGGTCGCCGCAGGCGGTAAGTGCCGCCGCTTGCCGAGCAGACAATTAAGATTACCTTTTCTTCGTCCATTTTAGAGACGACAGCGCCGCGCCAATCTTTTTTACATTTTACGATTAGTCGAGCGCCAATCGGCAACTGACGCAAAGTTATTTGAGTTTCGGCAGTTTCCACAATTTTTGATAAGTTAGGTAGCTTTGTTCCGGCATTTGAATCAAAACCGGATTCCGTTTGGCGTCGAGCCATCGCAAAATCGTTTCAATATTCTCGCGCTTCATCGCCGTGCATCCGGCTGTCCCGCTCGAATCTGTTTTCCAGATGTGCAGAAAAATACACGAGCCTTTTCCAACTGTCGCCGGATTGGAATTGTGCGCGACGAAAACGCCCAAATCATACTGCTCGCCGACGGCAAGCATTTTTTCTGAACTCGTCCAATCTACCGGAACATTTTTGTTGTCAACGATTTGGTTATATGCTCGCGAGCTTGTATCGTCAACGCATTCAATCGTTTCGGTCAACCGCGTAAACGGAAGTTTAACGAAATCAGGTTTTGCGTGTGAACCGAAAGCTGAAGTCAAACTAAAAATTCCGGCGGGCGCTTTGCCGTCGCCTTCGACTTTATGCGGCGCGCCTTCAGCCATTAGCGGCGCGTCAACGCTCCAGCCCAAACCTTTTTTGCCGACGACTACCGGAAAACTTTTCCCGACCGCCTGCCAATTCGATTTCAGATTTTTGCGTTCAAAAAGTTGCGCCGTGCCTTGAACGGCGTTCCAATCTTTTGTCGTTACGACCATTGATTGCAGAGAATTTTTAATCGGAAGTTTTTGTGCAAAAACGCTCGCCGACATTAAAAGCACGACGAGCGTCAAAAGCAATTTGAAATTCATAATTTCACTTATAAGCGTTTTCAATTTGAAAACGATTTTCAGTCTTCAAATGGCAAATCCTGCTGTTTTGATTTCTGATTAAATGCGTAAAAACGAAGACCAATGCTAATCATTAAAACGGAAATTCCAATCCAGATTAAAACCCAAGCAATTCCGGGAAGTCCTGTCGCCTGCGCCATATTCGCCGCGTCCGTATGGATGTCTGAACCGATTAAAGGCGCGTTGATTAAAAAGACCGTTGCCAAATCCGAAAAAGCGTTCAAGATACATTGAACGGCGAGAAAACTTAACGCAAATCTGGCAAAATTAGGCGAAGCGTATTTTGCGATTGCCAGAAGTCCAACGGTTAAAAACGCGCCCGCAATGACGGTGAAAGCGACGCTTCCCAAGCTGACTTGCGCTGAAAAAACGTTCCAGACCGGCGCGAGAAAACCGAAAAGCAAAGTCATTGCGCCGACGAAAATTGCCGAAGCCGTAAGGACGATTCGCGCCGAATAAGCGCGGCGAATCAAAACAAGCAGCAATGTTCCGTAAGCGGTTGTGCCGAGATAACCCGCGCTGGAAATAAGCAGCGCGGAAAGCGTGCCGGAAGGCAGCGCGTAAACCATTCCGCTGCCGTCGCTCGAAACCGTCAAACTTTGAACGGAACTGCCCGTAAAAAGGGAAACAAGCGCGTGGCTTCCTTCGTGAATAAAAGTTACGAAAAGCCGAATCGGATAAACCAGATAATCGGCGTATGGAATAAACCACAGGGCAATAGTAATTACGGTTGCAATCAGCAGAAGCATCAATTGCGGCTTGGCATCTTCGGCGACTTTGTATTTCATCTTTTTGCTAAAACTCCTTTTCAATCTCTGCAAACTTTTACGTTTTATCTTACGCGAAAGTTGCGTTAATAGTATTCTAAGTTACTGCGCTTTGAGATAGCAAAGCATTTAATATACTTTGTGTTTTCTGTGATTTTAGTATTTGTCCAAGAATTTTTAAAAACTCTTGTTCGTCTTTAGCAATTTTTGAGCTTTTACCTTCAAGTATTTCTGGTGCGCCAATAAATGTAACTGGATAAAGAGTTATCTTATGAGTGATACTAAATAATAGATAGGTATAATTGAGACTTGGAACTCGTATTGAAAAACTGTGAACAAAGCGTGCTTCATTTCCACTAGCTTGTTGGCTGCTTGGAATCGAAACTGTTAACACTCCCTTAGTTTTTTGTTCCAAAAGAGATCCTTGTTCTCTCAAAATAGAAACGGGCGTTTTAATTGGAGCAACTTCTAATTCTCCCCATAAATCTGTCATAAAAATCTCCTTCAATTAAAGTTCTAAGCGAAAAATAATTGGTAAATGGTCAGATGCTAAATTTTTATTCGGTTGTCCATCTTTTGTTAAAAGCGATTTGTTTTCAACTGAATCTAAAATCTTCAAATCCCTCATTACGAATCTATCTAAAAGTTCAGGACGCACTAAAACTTGGTCATACATATTCCAGAAGTAAGTAATATGCTCCGAACCAGAGTAATAATGAGTTCCTGCTGGAAAAGGGGAAAAATCGCCAAGAAAATTCCACATCGGATTGTAAAAAAACGGGTATTGTTTGCCTTGCACTGTTCGATTACCTTTTTTGGCAACACGTTGGCTAGAAACCGCATGTAATCCTCTGCTACTAATTATTCCACCTTCAAAGGGATTCATATTCAAATCACCAACTAAAACTGTTCTCGAATGTCCGACTCTTTCTTCTGCTTCTCTTATGGAATCAGCTAGGTTTACACATTCAAACATTTGGCTTTCATTGCTGAAATTTATTTTACTCGGAAAATGCACAACTGCCAACAAAATATCTTGCAATCCGGGCAGTCGCAGATTTCTAATGCTAAAACGTTCAGATTCACTAATAGCCTCAAAAAATTCATTTCTAAATCGTGAAAAGACACGAATCTTAGGACAAAAACTTGAAGCAAGAAAATATCCGAAAGTTTTTTCATTCAAAACATATAAAAGTTGGTTGGGATTTGATTCATATTCAGCCAACAAAATTACGTCTATCTCGTATTGAAATGCTAGCTTCTTAACAAGACTTTCTAACGGTTTTTTATTGATGTTCCAAAAAAGAAAACTTGTCATTTGTTTTTAGCTAAAATAAAATCGGATTTCCCGCCCGTTTTTGCGTCCAGCCGAATGTCGGTAATTTGAATGTCTTTCTACACGGCTTTGCACATATCGTAAACGGTTAAAGCTGCAATGGAAACTGCCGTCAACGCTTCCATTTCAACGCCGGTCGGCGCGTTTGTTTTGACTTCGGCTGTCAAAAAAACGCCGAAATTTTTTACCTCAGCTTTGACGTCAGCTTTTGAAAGCGGCAACTGATGACACAGCGGAATTAAATTGGCAGTTTGTTTTGCCGCCATAATTCCGGCAATGCGCGCCACTTCGAGCGGATTTCCTTTCGGATTCGTGTTTTCCTGAATAGCTTTTATCGTTTCTTTGTTAAGAAGAACTTTCGCGGAAGCCACTGCGCGTCGCGTTGTCAAAGGTTTTTCAGAAACGTCAACCATCATCGCTTCGCCCGATTCATTGATGTGAGTTAATTTTGACATTTATAAAGGCAAATACTTGATTTTAACTACACAGCCTATATCCAAAATTTCGTCGCGCGGCACAAAAACCAAACAATTTGCTCGCGAAAAAGCGATAAAATTTGACGAACTGCTAAATTGCAAAGATTCAACGACGAGTTTTCCTTTCGCGTTTGTTTCGACAAATGCCGGAAGTAAGGAATCGCGTCCTTTCGCTCCTTTTATTTTCCGCTTCAAAATGGCGCGACCGCTTTTCAATTCACAATCGCTCGCATTTTGCATTTTAAGCAAAGCGGTTCTGACAAAAAGGAAAAACGTAACGGCGACCGAAACCGGATTTCCCGGCAGCCCAAAAATTAATTTATCATTTAATTTTGCAAAAACCGTCGGTTTCCCCGGACGCAGCGCGACTCGCTCAAAAAATATTTCCGCGCCGAGCGCACACAAAGCCGGTTTTGTAAAATCATAATCGCCGACTGACACGCCGCCCGACAAAACTAAAACATCGCAGGTTTCGACGGCGCGGACAATTTTCCCTTTCAGGCTTTCAATATCATCTCCGGCAATCGGGAATATTTTGGTGCTTGCCATATTTTCGGCAAAAACTTTTAGTGAAATGGAATTTGAATTGCGTATCTGGTCTTTTTTCGGCTTCTCGCTCACGTCCACAATTTCGCTTCCCGTCGCTATAATTGCTGTTTTCGGCTTTGTAAAAACCTTCAGCTTTGCATAGCCGAAAGAAGCAAGAGGCGCAATCATCTGTGCGACGAGAATCTCGCCTTTATCGAAAACCTTTTTACCTGCTTTGATTTCCGCGCCTTTTAGAATAATATTCTGCCGCAACTTTGTAGCTTCTAAAATCTCGACAAGGTTTTCGCCGTTTTCAATTCTTGTTTCCCGCGCCAATTCTTTTTTTTGAACAGCATCCGCGCCATTGGGAACGCGCGCGCCGGTCATAATTCTGACCGCTTCGCCGCGTTTTATTTTTTCGTCAAAACCAAGTCCTGCAACCGATTCGCCGATGATTTTCAATTTTATAGGGTTCTTTTCATTCGCCTTATCAACATCTTTTGTTCTGACGGCATAACCGTCCATTTGCGAGCGGTCAAACGGCGGCAAATCAGTATCGGCAAAAATATCTTGCGCCAGAATTCGTCCAACCGTATCGGTTAAATCAATAGTTTCGGTGTCGAGCGAAACAGCTTCGCGTTTGATGATTTTTAAGGCTTCAGAAATTGAAATCATAAACTTTGAAAACACAGATTAGCATAAATACGCGCATATTTTGTTTCTCCTGCAAAGCGAAAGTATTTAATTCGTCTGAATTCGCTCTAAATTATTTGAAAATGTTAAAATAATTTTCGTTACAAATCTCTATGCGAAAACAATATTTTAACGAGGAAAAATTAAAACTGTGATTGATTTTGAATTGACTGAAGAACATCTGGCTTTGCAACAAACCGTCAGGGAATTTTGCGCCGGTGAAGTCGCGCCGCACATTAAGGAATGGGATGAAAATAGTTATTTTGAGCGTTCGGTTTTCGACAAAATGGCTGATTTGGGATTGCTCGGCGTCTGCATTCCCGAACAATACGGCGGCGCCGGTTTTGATTATATTTCGCTCGGTCTTGTTTGCGAAGAATTAGAAGCCTGCGACACTTTTCTGCGCGTTGCGATGTCGGTTCACGTCGGTTTGAATTCTTTAAGTATATACAGTTGGGGAACGGAGGAACAAAAACAAAAATATCTCGTGCCGCAGGCGAAAGGCGAAAAAATTGCGACCTTTGGCTTGACCGAACCGAACGCCGGCAGCGACGTTATCGGAATGCGCTCAAACGCCAGACGCGACGGAGATGATTGGATCTTAAATGGCGAAAAAATGTGGATTTCTCTAGGCGACGTTGCCGACAACTTTTTATTTTTCTGCTGGACGGATGAAGAAAAACGCAAAAACCGAGACCATTCGGGAATGAGCTGCTTTATCGTCGAACGAACGATGCCGGGATTTTCTTCCGGCACGATTCACGGAAAACTCGGAATCAAAGCCGGGAACACGGGGTATTTTTCACTGCAAGACGTTCGCGTTCCAAAAGAGAATATGCTGGGACGAGAAGGCGAAGGTTTTAAGATTGCGATGTTTTCGCTTGAAAACGGACGTTATACGGTCGCTTCGGGTGCCACCGGTGTGATTCGCGCTTCGCGCGATGCGTCTGTTGCATATGCCAACGTGCGCGAAACCGGCGGCGTAAAAATCGCCACGCATCAGTTAGTCAAACAAAAAATCGCCGAAATGGAAGCCGATTATGAGATGTCGCATCTGTTGTGGCTCAAGTGCGGTTACTTGAAAAATGAAGGAAAACCTTCGGCAAAAGCTGCAAGTTTAGCAAAGTGGCAAGCGACAGTCAGAAGTGAAAAAGCCGCTTCGATGGCGATTGAAGTTCACGGCGCGAACGGTTATATGAACGATTATCCGGTCGAGCGTTATCTGCGAAACTGCAAAGCCGCCGTCATTTACGAAGGCACGCGCGATATTCACACGCTGATGCAGGCGGATTGGGCGTTAGGTTTGAAAAAGGAAAAACCGGCGCGCGTGAGCTTGCCGCCGTATAAACCAACGGAAGTCAAAGACGCATCGGTTTAAATCGAAGGCAAAATGACGGAAAGAATCTTCAATATAAAAAGGCGTGAAAATTTTATTATTTTTCACGCCTTTTCGATTGTAAATGAATCTGCAAAGTAATTTTTACAAAATAAAAAGCGTTTAGTTGTTTTTTATTTTGCCGTGTTTGAATTTGCCGCCGATTGCTTTACCGATTGAACCTCTTGGCTTTCGGTAGTAATTTTCCATTCGCCGTTTTCCTTTACAAAATTTATTATATTGCCGTTCGGGTAATTTCCGCCGCGAACTTCGGCAGACGCCGAATCGCCATGAACCTGCTCGTTGCGAACTTCAAAAGGCTTGTCAGGAACGCCTTCGCTGTCAATCAAGTATTCGACCAGCGAAGTTTTCTTTTCCTCCTTCATATCCGCTTCAAGAGATTTTAACGATTCGCGCGAATAAACTTTTCGCAAAGCGGCTTCGTTTTTCGTCTTTAATGCTTCGTAGTAAGCCTGTATGACGGGCGAGAGCGTCGGCGCGTTGTTCGTTGTTGGCGCTTCGGACGCTCTGGTTGCCGCAAGCGGATTATTTGCGTTACTCGAAGCGATGTTCGCCGTTTTATTTGCGACGTTTGACTTTGCTGAATTATTAACCGTTTCCGAACTGCTGCACGCACCGAGAAAAAGTGTAAAAATTGTGGTAAAAAATATAATTTGAAAACGCATTTTTATCTCCTGAAAAATTGCTATATTAAATCTGAAAAATAAAAAGTATAAAACAATCGAGCGAAAAAACAAGCAAAATGAATGAATACTTTAAAACAGAATTGCGCCGCGTGTTTTTAATTCGGGATTTACCCGAACCTTTAACCAGAGCAAGCAGTCATTTGCAGATTTTCGACAATTATATCGAAAACACGCGGCTTCGCCTGCGCTCGTTGCGCTCGCCTGAAACGAAACAGTGGACGTATATTTTAGAACAGCGTTTTCCGTTTGCCGAAAAAGATTTGTCCCATTGGAACGTTTCGGAAATTTATTTAAACGAAGCCGAGCATCAAATTTTCGAGCAGTTTGAAGGCAGGGAAATCAGAAAAAACGAGAGAGTCGAAACTAATGAAGTGCGTTTTAACCGTTACTCTTACGATTACAACGACAAAAGTTTGGCAATTGACGTTTTTCTGGGTGCGCTTTGGGGCTTGAATCTTGTAAAAGTTTTTTTTGAAACCGAAGAAGAAATGAGCGAATTTGAAAAGCCCGAATTCATTGTCAACGAAGTGACAAACAACCCATTTTTTACGGGCGAAAATCTGGTCGGGAAAAACATTTCTGAAGTAAAGTTAGTAGTGAGTAGTTAGTGGAAACCAATTCTTAAACTAGCTACTCACTATTCACCATTATCATTATTTAGTTCTTGGAATAACCGGCACGAATCTGTCCATTGCCGCGTTGATTTGCAGATAAATCTGCGTTTCGCGCGGAATTAGGTTTTTCCAGCTTCCGCCGCCGCGCTTGATATAGGCGGGAAGTTTTGCCGGATTTGAATTATAGCCTGCCGACATTAGTTCAGCCGGAGTAGCAACGCCGTTTTGGACGGCATCGTAAATCGTTTCATTTGAAATCAAATCGCTCCAAGTCATCTGCATATAAAGCAACATCGCCGTCGCCGCGTTGACGTGGTTGCGCATTCCTTCAACAAAATCGGGAATTAAAGCGGCGTTGTAATAGCGCGAGCGAATCATATAATAAGTCGAAGGAATCATCTGCACCATTCCGCCCGCGCCCGCGCTGCTGACCGAATAACGATAAGTTTGTCCTTCGTTCAAAGCGTAGAGCGCGTAAATATCGTTGAAAATATTCGGCGCGTATTCGGAACGAAAGCGGTCATGGTCAACATGCTCGACGATTGAAAGACGTTCGGCAGCATCTGCAACTTGCGGCGAAATAAAAACGCCTTTTTGCAGCAAATTGGCGCGCGCCGTATCAAGCGTGTTTCGCACGTAGATTTTTCCGGCATTGACGACTTCGGGCGTAACAATTCCCGGATGCGTCGAAATATAGTAAGCCGTTTCCGTCAAACGCCCGTTTTTCTCGACCGGATACTGAACAAGCAAGGGAAGATGCGCCAGATTCTGCGCGTCTATAATCATCACAGGCGTATTGACGCCGTTGGCGCGCACGACACGAATGGTAAACGGTTTCCCGCTTGAACTAATTGTATTTATATCCGAATCGGTTTGCAGGAAAGAGGATTTGGTCGTTACCAGATAATCCACTTTGGCGGTCGTATAATCATAAAATGCAATGCGTATAACGTCAGTTTCAAGAAAAGAATCGGTCAGCGCTGTTTGCACCGGGCGCGCTATCATTTGTCTTTTCGCTTCTTCGATTTTGCTTTTTATCAATTTGAAACTTAAAGGTTTGAAAAAAGTCGGCGAAACTACCGGTGCCGGCACAACAGTGGTTGACGGCGGCGGGTAAATCTGAACAGGCGTCGCAGAAGTTTTCGGCAGGCTCTGGTTTTGAATTGCAGGCGAAGGCGTAGAGCGCGGCGCGGGCAAATTATTCGTTACGACGACACGCGACGAAGGCGTCGGCGATGCGTAAGGCGTCGCTCTTAAAACGACTACAGGATTTTGAGTCGGTGAAGTTTTTACTTCTTGCGAAAAAACGGCGGTAACCAGCGAGACAAAAACAATAAATCCGATAAAAAATTTAAATTTCATAATGATTTTTCGGGAGAAATAAAATTTACAGGAAAACTTGTCAGCGGAATTTCTGCGGAAGTGCAGACACGCGAAGACTTACAACTATAAAGATTCGCTCATTATACGAAAGGTTGTCAAATTTGCCGAGTAAATTTTTATATAAGCTACAATTAACTTTTATAGATATTTATATTTGTTATTGAGTCGGGTTTTGCGGTATAACTGAAATTTCGTTTCCCTAAAAGGCAAAAGATTATGGAAAAATTATTCGGAACGGACGGAATACGAGCAAAAGCCGGAACATTTCCGCTCGACGGGACAACAATTGAAATCGTCGGTAAATCACTGGCGCGTCAATATAGAGAAAACCTCGGCAGAGAGCCGCGTTTTATAACCGGCAGAGATACGCGCGAGTCCGGCGCATGGATTGAAAAAGCGTTTTGCAAAGGCGCGGCTTCCGAGTCGGCACGTTGCGAATCGGCTGAAGTTATAACGACTCCGGGCGTAGCTTTCTTGACAAAAAAAATCAATTTTGACGCCGGAGTCGTCATCAGCGCCTCGCACAATCCGTTTGAAGACAACGGCATAAAGATTTTTTCACCAAGCGGAAAAAAAATCGACGAAGCGACCGAAAGAGAAATTGAAAAGGACATTTTTCACGGTTCAAAGTCCGACGTCGAAAATCCGAATTCGGATTTTGAAATTGACGCGACTAATTCGGTTGAATATCAGGACGCTTACCTTGATTATCTCGCCGGAGAATTCAAGAATCTGCAACTGGAAAATTTGAAATTAGTCGTTGATTGCGCGAACGGTGCGGCTTCGGTTCTTGCACCGAAACTTTTTGAGAAATTCGGAGCAAAGGTTATTGCGATAAATAACGCGCCCGACGGACGGAACATCAACCATGATTGCGGTTCGCTTCATCTGGAAAATTTGCAGGCAAAAGTTTCGGAAGAAAAAGCCGATTTCGGCGTTGCCTTTGACGGCGATGCTGACCGCGCGCTGTTTGTTGACGAGCGGGGAAATCTGGTTGATGGCGACGCCACGCTTTGGATTATGGCGCAGCATTTACAGGCAAATTCCAAATTAAAAAACCGGACGATTGTCGCAACGGTAATGAGCAATCTCGGTTTGGAAATCGCGCTTGCATCAAAAAATATTAAACTCCTTCGGACGGCGGTCGGCGACAAATACGTTTTGCAGGAACTTCTCAAAACCGATTCGGCAATCGGCGGCGAGCAATCGGGTCATATTATTTTTCCCGAAAGAAGTCTCGTCGGCGACGGAATGATGACGACGCTTTTTCTGCTCGAAGCGTTGCGGGAAAACGACAAAAGTTTGTCGGAAATGACGAGAGGCTTTACTCGTTTCCCGCAAATTTTAATAAACGTTAAAGTCGAGAAAAAACTTCCGTTTGAAACGATTAAGGAAATTGCCGACAGCGCCGAGCAGATCGAAACCGAACTTGGCACAAAAGGCAGGCTTCTGCTGCGGTATTCGGGAACGGAAAATCTGGCGCGCGTGATGATTGAAGGCGAGCGGCAAGCCCAAATCGAAGCGCAGGCAAATCATTTAGCCGGAATTATAAAAAAAAAATTGGGATAGAAATTTCGTTTAATTTCGGCTTGCCAAACGACGAAAAAAAGTTGTATATTTATTTCAATTGAAACGGTAGGTGAAACCTTCGTTTCTAGTGATTGCTGGGGTGAGGACAGTAATTACGAATTGGCAGATGCGGCGCACTTCCACGTTGCTTCATCTGCTTTATCTTTTTTAAATAGCTTTTCTTTTTTCAATCACTTTTAATCTCAATATCAAACAATTAACAACTTCAATCTGCAAATAAAACGCTAAAGTTTATAATTAAAAATCAGAGCGGTTAATACAAAATCAACCGGCTGTTTATTTCTTCAAAAAATGGAAAGAGTTTCGGTAAAATTAAAAGATGCCGCGCATCAATATGAAATAAAAATTGGAAGTGCTCTTTTAAAGAATAGCGGCATTTGGGCGCAAAATTGTTTTCCCGTCAAAGCAAAAAAAATTGTGCTGATTTCAAACCGGAAAGTTTTTGGCATTTACGGAAAAACGGTTAAAGAAAGTTTGGAAAACCAAGGTTTTGGTGTTTTTATCTGGTTGATGAGAGACGGCGAAAGGTATAAAAATCTTCGCAGTCTGGAAAAAGCCGTTGAATTTATCAGCGAAAAACAATTAAAACGAACCGATGGCATTGTCGCGCTTGGCGGTGGCGTTGTCGGAGATTTGGCAGGTTTTGCGGCGGCGATTTATTTGCGCGGAATTGCGTTTTTGCAAATTCCAACGACGCTGCTTGCAATGATTGATTCTTCGGTCGGCGGAAAAACAGGCGTTAATAACGGGTTCGGCAAAAATTTAATCGGCGCGTTTCATCAGCCTGACGGTGTTTTAATTGATATTGAAACTTTAAAAACGCTGCCGCGCCGCGAATTAACCGCCGGTTTTTGCGAAGCGGTAAAGCAAGGCGCAGTTTCAGGTCGCAAACTTTTTGACCAAACATCTGATTTTCTGAAAAACTTCTCCCCGAATCTATTTAGGAATTCTTTCTCCGATAAAAATTTTATTTGTTCGTTAGAAAGTTTACTTGCCGCCCAAGTCGCTTTTAAGGCGAAAATTGTAATGCAGGACGAATACGAGAACACGGATAGAATCGACGCTAAATCACGTAAAATACTGAACTTCGGGCATACGGTCGGACACGCGCTTGAAAAAGTTACGGATTACAAACTTTTCAAACACGGCGAGGCTGTCGGATACGGAATTCTTGTTGCCGGAGAAATCGGAAAAAACATTGGCATTTTTGATAAAAATGAATTAAAATCATTAAACGATGTTTTGCTTCGTGTCGGAAAACTACCCGATACGCGGAACATCAATCTCGAACGAGTTTTTGAAGCCTTTGCCTTTGATAAAAAAACAATCGGAAATTCGCTTCAATGGATTTTGCTGGAAGAAATCGGCAAGCCGAAAATCGTTCCAGCCGAAAGCCTCCCGCATTCAGTCATAAAAACAGCCTTAAAAGCCGTATTGAAGAAATAAATTTACTCTAGAGGATTTTTGCGTTAGAGGAGTTTATCGAAATGAAAAAAAGAATGAATCAACAAAATTCCGAGCGCGGCGGAGCAAGCGTCAAATTTCTGATAATTATAATAGCGTTGTGTTTAATCGCCAACGCCGGCTACAACTATATTCCGGTCGCGTATGAAGCCGAAGATTTCAAACAGGAAATGGAAACGGCGGTCGTGCAGGCAATGGTGCTGCCGGGAGATGCGGGTGCTTTGACTAAATTAAAACTTCAGCGCGTCGCGGTCGCCAACAATGTTCCGCCGAATGTTTTTATCGAAGTCAAACAAGCTAACGGCGTTTATTCAGCCCGCGCCGCTTATACGAAAGAGGTAAAAATCCTGCCGTTCGGACTCTACGATTATATGTATGTCTTCGACCACACGGCAACGCCGACCGGGTTTCTCGTCAAATCTAAAAGTTAAAAGAACTTTATACGCTGACAGTTAAAATTTGCGGTTTTCTTAAACTCTGTAATTGAATTAAACCTTGCGGCGCGTCAGCCAGCCAAGTCGTCGGGCAGACGCCGCAAGTTGTGCATTTTTCAACTGCCGGACACGGTTTGCTAGATTTTGCCGCCTGCGCCTTTTCGTGTTCTTCCTTCAGAAATTCAAAAGACAAACCCGAATCGACAATTGACCAAGGCAGAAATTCATCATAAGCGCGGTCGCGGCTCGTGTGAAATGCCGCATCAATTCCGGTTTCACGCAAAGCCTCGTTTAAGTTTCCTTTCATACGCGCCGCCGATTCGATAACTTTTGCAATTGTTCTGTCGCCCGAGGAAAATAACGCTTGCTCGTGCGCGATGCGCGCGCTCATTGCGCGAACTTCGACATTCGGAATACGCGCCAAGTTTTTGCAAACGTATTTCAATCTTTGTTTTAATTCCTTTTCATCACAAATCGCGTCCCATTGCAGCGGCGTGTTCGGTTTCGGCACAAACCCGTTAAGCGACGGAATAATTTTTCCGGCGCGCCCGAATCGTTTTCCGGCTTCGAGCATACGGTTTTTTATCCGCTCGACGAGAATAAACATTTCGTCTAAATCCTCGTAAGTCTCCGTCGGCAGTCCGACCATAAAATAAAGTTTGACCGTAAGCATTCCCTTGTCGAAAACCGCGCCGCAGATGTCAACGATTTCGTCATTCGTCAGATTTTTATTAATAACGCGCCGCAATCTGTCAGAGCCTGTTTCGGGCGCGACGGCAATTTGCTGGTCGTTCGATTCGACAAGCGCGTCCAATAATTCTTCTGAAATTTGGTCTAAACGCAGAGAAGAAACTGTAATGCGATAATCCATTTTCCGCAACTCGCTTAAAATTGTAGAAATTTCAGGATGGTCACAAACGGCGGTTGAAACAAGCCCGATTTTATTAGTTTTTCCGCGCCATTCGGCGGCTTTTGCCAAAATGTCTCTGGCGGGAACAACACGCGGCGGATAATAATTGTAGCCCGCCCAGCAGAAACGACAACCCTGCGAACAGCCGCGAGAAATTTCAATCAACAACCTGTCGCCCATTTCCGCTTGCGGCGACCAAACAGCGGTCGAAGGCGCGAAAACGTCTTGGTTCATTAAAAAATCGACGACTTCCGTTTCGCCTCGTTTGATTGCGCGTCGCAAAGTTCCTTCTTTCGGATTTTGAGCCGCTAAAGCGCGCCCGACTCGTTTAGGCACGCCTTCTTCCTTCGGAATGTAATCGAAAACCGTTCCGTCGTCATTGTAAATTACGTTATACAAATTCGGCACATAAAATCCGCGACCAATTTTTGCCAGACTCAATAAAATATCTTCTTTCGTTTCGTTTTCAAAAATTGCATCCGTTAATTGAAACGCTAAAATCTCGCCTTCGCCGACGGCAATAACGTCTGTAAAATCGGCAATCGGTTCGGGATTGAGAAACGAAGCCGCGCCGCCCATAACCACGAGCGGGTGAAAATGATTTCTGTCTTTCGCCCAAACCGGAATCTGCGACAATTGCAGCATTCGCGCCATATTCAGATAATCGGTTTCAAATGAAATCGAAAAAGCGACGACATCAAAATCACGAATCGGCGTTTGAGTTTCTAAAGAAAGCAGCGGCGTGCGCGATTTTTCATACTCGCGCATCTCGAAATCGTCGGGCAGAAAAACTCTTTCGCAGGCGACTTCCGGTATTTTATTGAACAGTTCATACATCGTGTGCAGACCGAGATTCGCCATACCGATTGCGTATGTATTCGGATAACACAAAGCAATACGCAGAGACGCGCCGCGCTTTATTCGCCAGCCTTCTTCGTGTGAGAGTTTTTCTTTATAACTGTCTGCGATTCTTTTATTCATAGCAAAACATTGAATTATATCTTATTTGCACGATTTTTGTTAGTTATTTTAACAATATTTCATCACGCAAGATTGAAAGAATTGTTCGGAAACTTGCGCGGCAAAAAAATTGACAAAAGGAATAAAGACCGGAATTATTCTCCATCCAATCTTTCCTTAACTT
>JALYZF010000200.1 GCA_030948995.1 Acidobacteriota bacterium | reverse complement strand
CGCGCGGAATATCAGATGGTAAAAGTAATTCCGTCTCGTCATTTTGCGCCGCGCTGACTACAAAATGAACTCGCTTTGAAATTCCGCGAACGGCGGCGACGGCTCGTTCGGTAAAAGTTTCGCCGCCCAATTGAAGCAGTGCTTTGTTAGTTTTCATCCGGCTCGATTTGCCGCCGGCTAAAATAAAAGCGTCAAACATTTCTATTTAACAAGATTAAATTTTTGAGAACAGTTCCCTTTCCGGTAATTTACTTTTAATCATTCGCACTTTCCGGTCAGGTGCGGATAAGCGTCGGCATTTTCGGGGTCGTTTTTGCGGTCGAGGCAGACGAAATCTTTTTCGATTAAAATTTTCAAAATATTTTCCGGCGCGTCCGTTTCAATTAACTGCTCGCCGCGCAAACTGACTTCATCCGATTCAACCCAATTTCGCGCCGCCGCTTCAGGAATTTTGACGGTAATTCTGCCGCCGGTAAAATTCGCGCTAATCGTTTGCGCGTCGCGTCCCGCTTCAAGTGAATAAACTATTTGCTCGGCTGGCGATATGCCGAATTGAATCGTTTCCCTAATGCTTCCGGTTTCGCCAAAGCGTTCGACTTCACCGCGCAGAAGCCTCAGGCGCAAGGAATTTCCTCTGATGCGTAACTTCATAATTTTATAATCGCCAAAACAAGAACTATCGTCCGATTATTTTCGCCTTTATTTTACCGAAATTGACGGATTTGTTTTTTTTAATCGCAGTTTCAGATTTAACAAATTCTGTTTCACTCCCGATTCTTTTCGCGCCCGTGTAAATATTAAAACGATTGTCGCGCACAAAACCTAAAAGCGTCATTCCGTATTCGCGGGCAAGTTCGACCGCCAAACTCGAAGGCGCGCCGACTGCCGCTAAAATCGGGATTCCAGCCATCAGAGCCTTTTGCACGAGTTCAAAACTCGCGCGTCCGCTGACTAATAACAACTTGTCGGAAATCGGAGTTTTGCCCGCCAAAAACTGCGAGCCGACGAGTTTATCAACAGCATTGTGCCGACCGACATCTTCGCGCAAGTCTGTAATTTCGCCGTTTGCGTCAAATAATGCGGCGGCGTGCAATCCGCCCGTGCGGTCGAAAACTTTCTGTCTCTCGCGCAGAATTTCCGGCAATTTGTGAATCGTTTCGGGCGCGAAAATAGGTTTTGTTTCGTCTGTTAATCGGCACACGCCGGTTTGCAGCGCTTCAATCGAAGTTTTCCCGCACACGCCGCAGCTTGATGAAGTGTAAAAATGCCGTTCAAGCCGCTTGAAATCAATCTCTACATCGGCGCGTAAATCAACGCGCGCGGTATTCTGCAAACCGCCTTTTTTTGCCGGGACGCCGCAATGCCGGATTTTATTGATTTGGTCGGCTGATTTAATAATTCCTTCGGTGAAAAGAAATCCGGCGGCAAGCTCGAAATCATCGCCCGGCGTGCGCATCGTTATCGAAATACTTTTGTGCGTCATCCTTCCGTTTTCAACAAATCCAACCCGAATTTCGAGCGGTTCTTCGACGGCGAGCGAGTCTTGTTCCGCCGCCGAAGGTTGATTTCCTTTGACGCGATAAACCGGCATTTCGGCGAAATTTCGCGCGTTGTTCATAAACACTTATTCCTCACCGTGAAGAGATAATTTCGCTGTTGCATTTCTCGATGCTACAGACTTTGTAACAAAAGTCCAAGTTTTAATCGATTTTTTGAAAAGCAATAAAAATCCAATGAAAAATATATTTGCCGGTATTTTTCTGAAAAAACTTTCATAAAATCTTCAGACTTAAATCAGAATCGAACTATATAATCGTCAATAAAAATCAAGGGAAAAAATTATGGCAAAAAATGCGTCGGATGTGTTGATTGAAGGAATTATCAAATGGGGCGTTGATGTGGTTTTCGGGTTTCCGGGGGACGGCATCAACGGGATTATGGAAGCGTTGCGCGTGCGGCAGGATGAGGTTCGTTTTATTCAGGTCAGGCACGAAGAAGCAGCGGCTTTTATGGCTTGCGCGTATGCGAAATATACCGGGAAACTCGGCTGCTGTCTGGCAACGAGCGGACCGGGCGGAATTCATCTGCTTAATGGTTTGTATGACGCGAAGATGGATCAGGCTCCGGTTTTGGCGATTACGGGACAGACTTTTTCGGATTTGAAAGGCAGCAATTTTCAGCAGGAAGTCAATATGACGCTGCTTTTTGCCGATGTGACGGTTTACAACCAGGAAGTTATTAATCCGAATCAGGTCGAGATGCTTGCTAACGAAGCGTGCCGCCACGCGCTGAATCACCGCGGCGTAGCGCATATTACATTTCCGGTTGACTACCAGACTGTCGAACTTTCGGGCAAAACTTCAATGCACAAAGTCAAAGGCGAAACATCTTCAAAGTGGTTTCAGCCGATTACCGTGCCGCCCGAAATACAGTTGCGGCA
>JALYZF010000193.1 GCA_030948995.1 Acidobacteriota bacterium | reverse complement strand
TTGCTCATTGGCGATTCGGCTTCGTTTTTAAACGGTCAGCGCATAAAGGGAATTCACACGGCGATGAAATCTGGAATGCTCGCGGCGGAGACGATTTTAACGGCGTTCGAGCGCGAGGATTTTTCATCGAAAACTTTGCAGAGATTTGAAGAAAGTGTAAATAAAAGTTGGATTCACGATGAGCTTTACGCGGTCAGAAACTTTCATGCATCGTTTCAAAAAGGTCGCTGGTCGGCGCTCGTCAACGGCGGCTTGCAGTTTTTATCGGGCGGTCTGGCTTGGGGATTTATGCCGATGCAGCATCACGTCGCCGGACACGAGCGTATGAAAACGCTCGTCGAATACGAAGACAAACAAGATGCAAACAAAAGCCGTTATTCAAATCTGAAATTCGATAAAGAATTGACTTTCGACAAAGTTACCGACGTTTATCACGCCGCCGTTTCGCACAACGAAGACCAGCCTTCGCATCTGCATATTCTAGATACGGAAATCTGCGCGACACGTTGCGCCGAAGAATACGCGAATCCCTGCCAAAGATTTTGCCCGGCGGCAGTTTATGAAATGGAGGAAAATCCTAAAACAAATCGGCGCGAAATAAAAGTTAATTTTTCAAACTGCGTTCACTGCAAAACTTGCGACATTGCCGACCCGTATCAAATCATCAATTGGGTAACGCCCGAAGGCGGCGGCGGTCCGAATTATAAAGGAATGTAAGGAGATTTTGGATTCTAGATTGTCGGGAATATAAATTGCTTTTAATAAAAATTATATTCTTTTGTTCTAAAAGGATACAAATTTTTAAAGAGGAGAATTTTTTATGTCAACACCAAACAACGACGAAGTAGAAGGCAAATTTGACCAGGCGAAAGGTTGGGTTAAAGATAAAGTCGGCGAGGCGACCGGCGACGGAAATTTGGAAGCCGAAGGCGAAGCGGAAAACGCTAAAGGACACGCGCAGGAATCTTGGGGTAAAGTTAAGCGCGGTGTCGGCGATGCAGTCAAAGGGGTCGGCGACGCAATCAGCAATGCCGGCAAAGACGTGGACAAAGCCTAGAATAAAAGAGCGGAAGATTAAATTATAATTTAATCTTCCGCTCTTTTTGTATCTAATTTCAAATTACTTTTCGGTCAGCAGTTCATACTCGATTTTTCCTTCGTCGAGTTCCTTCATCGCAATGCGCGTGGATTTGCTTTTGCGCGGGTCCATATCGACGCGCGGATTTGCGCCGCGCTGAATTTGTTTGCTGCGCTGCGCCGCCAGAATTATTTTCCGATATTTTGAATCGTTTTCCGTCGTCTCGCTCGGTTTTTTGTTTGTTTCTTCGACAAGCTGTTCAGTTTTTTCAACCATAAAATTATTACTCTCCTAAAACATCTGATTTTGAAGCATCAAAACTGTCCAAAATAACCTGTACCAAATCGGCTTGCCTAAATCGCCGCTGCCTTTCGGCTAAAATTATCGCTTCCAGATTTTTTGCCGCGCCTGATACTTCGTCATTTATAACTATATACTCAAATTTGGTGAAATGCTTGACCTCGCCGAAAGAATTTTGCAGACGGATCTCTAACTCCTCTCTTTTCTCGGTTTGGCGTGCGACCAGACGGCGGCGCAAAACTTCAAACGACGGCGGCAAAATAAAAATACTAACGGCTTCGGGAATTTTTCTCCTAACGCTTTTCGCGCCCTGCACATCTATTTCCAGAATAACGTCGCGCCCCAAATTTGTTTCGGCTAAAACCTGATTCAGCGAAGTGCCGTAAAAATTGCCGTGAACTTCGGCAAATTCGAGAAATTCGCCTTTAGCAATCAATTCGTTAAACTCTTCGACATTAATGAAAAAATAATCGCGTCCGTCAGTTTCACCCTGACGCATCTCACGCGTCGTGTATGAAACGGAATAACCGACATTCGGCACATTTTGCAGAATTTCCTTTATCAAAGTGCCTTTTCCGCCGCCCGAAGGCGAGCTGATGATGATTAAACTACCTTTCATTTTAGTGGTAAGCGGTAAGCGGTAAATGGTAAATGAAAGGCAAGTTTATTTTCAATTTGTAATTGAATCAAACGAACTTACCGCTTACCGCTTACCGCTTACCGTTATTCGACGTTTTGAATCTGTTCGCGGATTTTTTCGATTTCCGCTTTCATAAAAAGAGCCGCTTCTTTGACTGTTAAATTGTTTGTTTTAGACGCAATCGTATTGGCTTCGCGGTTTAATTCCTGCGTTAGAAAATCAAGTTTCTTTCCGACTTCCATTTCTTGATTTATAATCCGGCGATATTGTTCGAGATGACTTTTCAGGCGCGAAATCTCTTCTGAAATATCGCTTTTATCGGCTAAATATGCAACTTCCTGCGCGAGTCTAGCTTGGTCGATCTCAATTTCGGAGTCGGTTTTCTTGAGCAGATTTTCGATTCGTTTATTAAGACGTTGGCGATATTCTTCCGCCACATTTTCACTTTCGGCTTCTATGCGCGGAAGCTGATTTTCAATTTCCGAAAGTCTCGTCTTCAATTCATTTTGCAGAATTTTTCCTTCCGCCTCTCGCATTTGTTCGAGTTCGTCGAGAGCGTCGGCGCAGGCTTGTTCAATGC
>JALYZF010000181.1 GCA_030948995.1 Acidobacteriota bacterium | reverse complement strand
GGTGAAAATAGTAATGCAGACAATCAGAAATTTTTTGCGTCCAAAAACGGTTGTCAGCCAACCGGTCGCGGGAAGAATAATCGCATTCGCTACAAGATAACTTGTCAAAACCCAAGATGCTTCTTCGGTTGTTGCTGACAGATTTCCGGCAATATGCGGCAACGCGACGTTTGCAACGGAAGTATCAAGAACTTCCATAAACGTTGCGAGCATCACCGACGCCGCGATGATCCACGGATTAAAACTCGGTTTCCATTGTTGTTTGTCGCTGCCGTTTGCCATTTAATTTTCTACAAAATAAACCTGAAAAATCAGCCGCGAATTATACAAATGAACACGAATTATTATTTATTATTTCGTGCAATTCGTGTAATTCGCGGCTAAATTCTTTTATCTCACTTTCACGCTCGGTTCGGCGCTCATTCCGGGCGCGAGCAGATGTTTACTGTCTGGCGTTTCATCGAAAACGATTTTCACGGGAATTCTCTGCACGACTTTGACATAATTGCCCGAAGCATTTTCCGCCGGAAGCACTGAAAAACGCGAGCCTGTGCCGAGTTGGAAACTATCAATATGCCCGCGAAAAGTGTCGTTCGGATAAGCATCAACTTTGATTTCCACGGGCTGACCGGCGCGCATCAAATTTAATTGCGTTTCCTTAAAATTCGCTACAACCCAAATCTCGTCCGATTGCGAAAGCGCCATCAAAGGCGTTCCGGGCTGCACAAGTTGTCCTTCCTGCACGGCTTTGCGCGTAACGTATCCGTCTTCGGGGGCAATAATTTTAGTGTAGGAAAGTTCGAGTTCGGCTTCGCGGACGGCGGCTTCGGCTTGAGCAATGCTGGCTTCGGCACTGCCGACTTGCGACTCGTTGACGGCGATGCGTTCGGGCGCGGCTTCGGCGTCCTGCAGGCGTCCGGCGGATTCGTTGACTTGAGATTCGGTTAAAGAAACTTGCGCGACCGATTGACGATAATTTTCCTGCGCCGTAACAACACCCGCCTGAGCTTCGCCGACGCGCGACTGCGCCGCATCAACTTGTTTTCGCGCCGCATCGAGTTGAGCGCGCGCCGTCTGCAAAGCGTTTGTTGCTAGGTCTAGCGATTGGCGCGAAACGTCGCCGCGATTGAAAAGCTCTTGGCGGCGGTTGAATTCGACTTGCGCGAGACGCAGATTCGATTCGGCTTGCGGAACTTGCGCGCGCGTTTGCGCTAAATTCGCCTGCGCGGTTTTGACTGCCGTTTGCGCCTGCCGGATTTGACTTTGCTTTGCCGCCGCCGCCAGACGAGTTTGTTCGACATTCGATTGCGTAGTCTGCACGTTCGAGCGCGCCTGCGATTGACCGGCTTCAGTCGTTTTGCGCGTCAGCGCGACGCTTGCCTGGGCTTGCCCGCGCTGCGCTTGAGCCGCACGAAACTGTGCCTTTGCCTGCTCTAATCGGGCTTCATAATCTTTCGTATCAAGCTCGACCAGCAAATCGCCTTTGTGAACCAATTGATTTTCCTTGACTAAAACTTTAGCGACATAAGCTGAAACTTTCGGGCTGATTTGCACGATGTCGCCTTCGATAAAAGCATCGTCGGTCGATTCATACTGCCGCGCGTAAAGCCAGTAAATAAGCCCGCCGATTGCCGCAATCAATAAAACAACGCCTGCTATAACAAGCGGAAATCGCCGTTTATTTGACTTCGGCGTTTCACTTTTCTCGCTGTCCGAATCAGAATTTTCTTCGGTTGAATTGTCCTTTGTCGCTTCTGTCGCCTTACCCTTTTCTTCCGTCGAAGAATTTTTTTCGTCCGATTTTTCGCTGTTTGATGTATTTACTTTCGATTTTTTTTCTTCCGCTTGCTCGTTCATTTATAAAATCCAACTGTCCGTAAGTTAGTAAGCACTTACTTTATTAAACTCAATTTTGAATTGGTTTGTCAAACCTTGTATAAATTCAAAATTTAGCCGTGAAAATAAAAAAGCCGTCGGTAAAAACAGCTTTTTCATTTTCGATTTGCTTCTGAAATTTATTAAATCGCAGACTTCGCGGCAGAACTTTTAGAAATTACGGCGTCGGCGAAACGCTCCATTTCTTCGAGTTGCGGGCTGCATTGAAGAAGGAGAAGATTGACCCCGGCTCGCTCAAATTCTCCGATTTTATCCGCGAGTTGTCCTGGAGTTCCTGTCAAACCTGAATGAAGCCCGCGATTTGATACGGAATAATCTTCCAAAGATACTTGCTGTTCGAGTTTTGTATTCGCTAGCCAATCCTGATAATTACCATAGCCTGCCGCCGATTGTTTCACGTCCGTTATACGTTCGATTTCTTTTTTCACGTCCTCTTCACGTTCACGCACAATCGTGTAACCAGCGACGCCGTAAATCATGGGCGGCAAATTTAATTTCTCGCGCCGCGTTTCCATATCTTCGATTTTAGTTTTTACTTTTTCCGGCGCGTCGCCGTGCATCACGTATGCGTCGCAAAGTCGTGCAATTGTATCTTTGGCTTTTTCAGATTCGCCGCCCGCGTAAATCACGGGTTTTTTAATCGGCTTCGGCTGCATCACGGCGTCCTCGATTTTGTAATAATTGCCCGCGTAGGAAAAATGGTCTGTGCGCCACATTTTATCAAGGATTTCGAGCCATTCAGCCGTCCGCGCATAACGGTCGTCGTGTTCGTCAAACTGCACGCCGTATTTACGCGCTTCGCCAGCCCACCATGACGAGACGACATTTAAAGATAAACGATTTCCGCCGCCAATACGGTCAATGTTCGCGGCTTGTTTGGCGAGCAGCGCGGGATTGTGAAAAGTCGGGCGCACGGCAACCATTAGTTCAAGCGTGTTTGTAACGGCAGTTAAAGCCGCCGCCGTTGACCACGCATCGAGCGAAGGTGCGTCAACGCCTTTGATGTCGTTTAAATTCAACTCGGCGACGAGCGATAAATCAAAACCTATTTCTTCGCTTCTTTGAGCAAGTTTTTTAGTGTAATCCCAGCTTGCTTCCATCTGTTCGTCTTCGACGTTTCTCAGCCAACCACCGAAGACCGGCATCCAATATCCATAGCGCATCGTTCAACCTCCTGTTCTAAAAAATCAACTAAATTTTCGTGCGGGTCAAAACCGATTAAATTCACTGCATCGGCGACAAAATTTGACAGCGCGTTGATGTCGTAAAAGAGCGCGTCGCCCGTTCTATCGTCAATCAAATACTCGACGCCGCCGACATCAATTTTCCCCTGCGCGACGATTCTCTCAACCGTTTCGATAATTTCCTGCGGCGGTTCAAACCGCTCGATTTTCAAACCCGTTTTTGGCGCGTCTGCAATACACATTTCGCCGACGGCTTGAATGCCGCTCGTTTGCTCTTCAATCTGACAAACTTCCGCCGGACACAAATTGAAACTTTCCCCTTGCGGATAAATTTTTATCGCGTAAAGGAATTTGCCGCCTAAAGTTTCCACGCGGTTGATATGTTCGCCGCGTTTCGGCGCAAATTCCTGCACAAGCGCGGTCGAATCAATTCCCAAATCAATCAAATTTTGTTCTACCGCCGTTTTCAAATCTGCCATCAAACCAAACTTTATAATTCCTGCGCCCCGCCCGCCGATGTTCGGCTTGACGACGACGGGAAACTGTAAATCTTTCGCCGCTTCGACGGCTTGTTCGGCTGAATTAATAATGCGAGTTTTCGGACTTTTAATGCCCAGCGATGAAAAGAGCGCAAGTTGTAAGGCTTTTGAAATTTCAATTTGAAACGCATCGTAACCATTTATCACCCGAACGCCTTGTTTTTCAAGCGTTGCAAGCAGCCCGCGCGTGTAAAAAACGGCGTTGCCGTGTCCGCGCAAATAAGCCGACGCGCTCATTCGGTTGAAAAAGAGCGAATAATTTTCCGCAAAATTTTCATTCGGATTATAAAAATCGCAGCCTGCGTCTATTTTCGTGTAAGGCAACCGGCGCTCGTCCAAAACCGCGAAAAGCGCGCGAAACCATTCCGGGTGTTCGTAGTAAACGGCAATTGTTTTTTTCTTTTCCATTTTTTTCAATTATGCACCTCCGCAAACTACTTCTGTCAAGAGAAGCGAATTTTTGCGCCCGTTTTTAATTTGATTCGGCGGCGTGATACGATATTCGTTTGCTTTAATCGTATGAAAGAAAACATACAATCAACAACTTTGGAAAACGGCTTAATTGTTCTGACCGACCGAATGCCGGACGCGCGTTCGGCAAGTCTCGCGTTCTGGCTCAAGACCGGCTCGCGTCACGAACCCGAGGAATTAAACGGCATTTCGCATTTTATCGAACACGCCGTTTTTAAAGGAACGGAAAAGCGTTCCGCTCTGGAAATCGCCGTCGAGATTGACCGTTTGGGCGGCAATTTCGACGCCTTCACGTCGCACGAAAACATTGGATTCGGTTTGAAAGTCATTGACCGTCAATTGCCGCAAGCGTTTGATTTGTTGGTTGATATGCTCGCCAATCCGCGTTTTGAAGAAAAAGAATTGCGCCGCGAGCAGCGCGTAATCATCGAAGAGATGAAAATGGTCGAAGACACGCCGGAAGAATTTTTGGGCGAGATTTTCCAGAAAAGGTTTTTTCCCGCTCACGCGCTCGGCTTGCCGATTGAAGGCACGCGGAAAAGCGTCCGCAAATTTAACCGCAAAACAACCGCAAATTATCACGAGCAAATTTTTCAGCCGGAAAATCTAATTATTGCGGCGGCGGGAAACGTAGAACACGCGGAAATTGTAAGTTTGGCAAATAAAATTTTCAAAGTTCAAAGTTCAAAGTTCAAAGTTCAAAGTTTGAACGAAAAAACCTTGAACCTTGAACCTGAAACTTTGAACCGTCCCGCGCTTGCCGCGCCGATTTTCGTTCATAAAAAACGCGAACTCGAGCAGGCGCACTTGATAATTGCCACGCCGTGGATTGAATCGAAAAGCGAGAAACGCTATGCCGCACATCTTCTCGAAAGTATTTTCGGCAACGGAACTTCGTCGCGCCTTTGGCAAAGCATACGCGAAAAACACGGGCTGGCTTATTCGGTCGGCGCGGGCGGAATGTCGTTTGAAGACTGCGGAATTTTTTCGGTTTTTGCGGCGACTTCGCCCGAAAAACTTGGCGAAGTGATTGATTTATCGGTTGCCGAAATTTCTAAAATCAAAAAATTCGGCGTCTCTGCCGAAGAATTGAGATTAGCTAAGGACCAAGCCGTCGCTTCGATTCTGCTTGGACTCGAAGATTCGGGTGCGCGTGCCGGAAATCTTGCTCAACAGGCGATTACTTTTGGGGCGACGATTCCGCTCGCGGAAACTTTGCGAAAAATCGAAGCCGTCGTCACTGAAGACATCAGGAAACTGGCAAACGAATTTTTCCAGACCGAAAAAATCGCGCTCGCCGCTCTGGGAAATTTGAACGGCTTGAAAATAAGTCGTACGCGCCTTGCAGTTTAAGGTTATAATTGCGGAATGGAAATTCTGCAAGAAATAAAACTTAAGAGAATTTTTCTTTATTCGCTGATTGCTTCGATTTCCGTCAGCGCGTTGATTGGAATCTGGGCGATTCTGCTCGGCAATTTCGGTTGGTTTGAAGCTAGAATTTTGGGAACGACGCTGACGGTTGTCGGCACAAGTATTTTAGGTTTAGCCTGCGGCGCGTATCTGGAAAGTCCTCAATCTCGAAACTCAGCGCTTCGTTTTATCCCACTTCTCGGCATTATTCTTTCTCTGCTGGCGGCTTTTATCGGTTTATGGTTGATTTGGTTTTCCTCGAATACATCGAGCGAACCGGAAAGCATATATAAAATTCTTGGCGTTTCAATAATTTTCGCTTTTTCGTTCGCTCATTTATCGCTGTTATCGCTGGCAAAACTTTCCAAGAAATTTCAATGGAGCTTGACGGCAGCTTATGTAACGATTCTCGCGCTGGCTTTAATCCTTTCGGTATTATTCGTTCTTGAACTGACGGGCAAAGATTCTTTGACTTTGCGCGTCATCGGAGTTTTGGCGGTCGTTGACGCGGCATTAACAGTAATGATTCCGGTTTTCCACCGCTTGAGCCGTGCCGATTTTCCCGAGAACAGGGATGCTTCAATTGAAAAAATTGACGAAGAAATTGAAAGTTTGCAGCGACGAATTCCCGAATTGGAACGCCAAAAACAAAAAATCTCAGATAATAATGTATAAAATTTCATATTTAACCGTGAACTGTTTGTGCGTTTTGACTAAAATTTAGTAAGGTTAAAAAATAACTTTCCCTAAAGTTTCGCGTCTCAAACTTGATTTATAAAGAGCAGGTTTCATAAAAAGTAAAATTTGAATGACGGATTTAAAGTGCCTTACAACTAAAGAAGTTGCGCGGTTGTGCCGCGTCAGCGACGCTACCGTTAAACGCTGGCAGCAATCCGGTTTGCTGCGCTCCGAACGGACGAGCGGCGGGCATCGCCGTTTTCGTCCCGAAGAAATCGCGCGTTTTCAGCGCGAGCAAAGACTCGGACTTAAACAATGTCACGGCGACGAATCGGTTGCGACAGTTTCCTCGCAACGCAAAGTTAATAAAATTCATTGCGAAGGCTCAGTGTTTTTTCGCTCGCTCTTGGCAGGCTGCGAAGAAGCGGCGGCAAACGTCCTTATCAGCGCAAATTTGCAGGGCAAATCGCCGTCGGAGATTTTCGATGATTTTGTTTGTCCGGCAATGCGGCAGATTGGCGAGTTTTGGGCGGACGGGCAAATTACGATTACGCAGGAACATCTCGCTACGCGCGTCGCTCTGAATGCCGTTTACAAGCTACGGCAGATGCTTCCCCTTTCTAAAACAATCGATAAGCTAGCCGTTTGCTGTGCCTTTGAAGGCGATTTTCACGAACTGCCGACACATCTCGTGCAGCTAACGGTCGAAAATGAGGGCTGGGAAGCGATAAATTTCGGAACAAACACGCCGCTCGGGGCTTTGAGCGAAGAAATTTTGCGCCACAAGCCTGATTTAATTTGTATATCCGGCACGATTTTGCCGGACGCAGAACTTATTTCCAGCGATTACCGATTGTTCAAATCGCAAATCGCAAAACTGAAAATTCCGATTGTTCTCGGCGGCAGAGTTTTTAATGACAAAAAGATTCGCGCCCGTTTTCCAGCCGATTTCTACG
>JALYZF010000163.1 GCA_030948995.1 Acidobacteriota bacterium | reverse complement strand
ATTTACGCCGCTTGCCAGCGATATAATTCAAGAAAAAGCGATTGTTTTAATCAAAAAATCTTCGCGCCGCGCTTCGACAAAAGTAAAAACCGTCGCTGTCGGCTGCGACCACGGCGGTTTTGAATTTAAGGAACAACTCAAAGATTTTCTCGAAGGTTTGGGTTTACAAGTGCGCGATTTCGGCACAAATTCAAAAGACGCGGTTGATTATCCAGATTTTGCACACGCTGTTGCAAAATCTGTTTCAGAAAAAACGGCTGATGTCGGAATTATTATCGACGGCGCGGGAATCGGCTCGGCGATGACGGCGAATAAAGTTCCGTTTGTGCGCGCAGCGGCTTGTTATAATGCGGCTCTGGCGAAAAATTCGCGCGAGCATAACGGCGCGAATGTTTTAACTTTGGGAAGCGGTCAGAATTCTTTTGCAGAGATAAAGGAAATTGTCGAAGCGTGGCTCGCGGCTGATTTGACCGAAGACCGACACAAAAAGCGCGTAGCCAAGATTGAAGCCATCGAGCGGCAATATAAATGTTAAGAGGAAAAGTTGAGAAGAAATGACGAATTTGACGAACGGAAATTACCAACAACTTGTCGAGCAAATCACGGATTTGGTTCTGTCGCGGCTCGAAGGAGCGGACGATAATTATTGTCCGAGCTTCTGCGGCGCTGACGTTCAAAGAATCGTTGACGCGGGCGCGTCGCGCATCGGCGTCGTTTTGGGCGAGACGGCAACGGCGCACGATTGGGCTTCGTTGATTGACCACACGCTTTTGAAACCGGAAGCGTCGGAATCCGACATTAAAAAACTTTGCAGCGAAGCCGTTCAATACGGCTTTGCTTCCGTCTGCGTCAATCCGGCTTGGGTTAAAAAAGCCGCCGAATTTCTTCGCGGCTCTGATGTTCCCGTTTGCACGGTTATCGGTTTTCCTCTGGGCGCAACCATCTCCGACGTTAAGGCTTACGAAACGCGCCGCGCAATCTTTAACGGCGCGCGCGAAGTCGATATGGTTATCAATATCGGCGCGCTCAAATCCGGCGACGACTGCACGGTCGAAGACGATATTCGCGCCGTCTCAGAAGCTGCTCACGAAAATAATGTTTTGTGCAAAGTTATTATTGAAACCGCGCTTCTGACAGACGAAGAAAAAGTTCGCGCCTGTCTCGCGGCGAAAAACGCGGGCGCGGATTTTGTTAAAACTTCGACAGGTTTTGCTAAAGGCGGCGCGACGGTAGCTGATATTGCGCTGATGCGGCGGGTTGTCGGAAAAGATTTGGGCGTTAAAGCGTCCGGCGGAGTTAAAGGAATCGAAGATGCAAAAGCAATGGTCGAAGCCGGTGCAACTCGCATCGGCGCGTCTGTCGGCGTAAAAATTGCACAGGAAGCGAGCGGCGTTAAATCAAATATTGTCGCGGGAAATTATTAATTTCTACACCTTAAACGCAAATTTTAGTTTTTCTTCCGGCGAGTTTTTTCAAATTACTTACTTTTAAAGTTATAAGTAACGAATCCGGTTGCTTTAACCGGCTGATTATTTACGAGAGCCGGTTTAAATTTCGATTTTTGAGCGGCTTCTTCGCAAGCAGCGCGCAAAATCTTTTGTCCGCTAGTCGCTTTGGCGGAAACGACTTTCCCTTCTTCGTCAAGCGAAATTAAAACTATAACCGTTCCTTCAACATTCATCTTTTGAGCGATTTCAGGATAGATAGGTGTTACTAATTTAACGGCATAGCTGTTTAATTGTCCAAGTTCGACACTCTGCGGCACAACGGGAGTTTCGGCTGCTTTTGCCGCTTCTTCTTTCTTTTTCTGTTCCTGCACAATCCGCGCTTGTTCCGCTTGAAGCCGCTGCAAATTGTTTTTTGCCGCTTCATTATTTGCGTCCAATTCAATCGCTTTTTGATAATCAGCTACTGCTTTCTGAGAATCGCCCATTTTTTCGTAAGAATCGCCGCGATTGAAATATGCAGCGGAATCTTTCGGATTAAGTTCAATCGTTTTGTCGTAATCGGAAATTGCAAGTTTGTAATCCTTTTTGCCCGAATAAACATGCGCGCGGCTCAAGTATGACGAGGTATCTTTTGGATTTAACTCGATTGCCTTATTGTAATCGACAAGAGCAAGGTCAAAGCTGCCTTTGACGGAATAATCGTCGGCGCGTTTTCGATAAAAAGCGGAATCCGGCGGCGGTGTCGGAGTTGCGACCGGCGCGGGAGTCGGTTTAACTGCGGCAACGACAGGTGCGGCGACTTTTTGAATTTTTTGTTTGATTGCTTCGACAAGTTCCTTTCCTGCGCCGGTACTGTCAAGTTCTTTTTCAATTTCCGGCGTCAGCGTAAAAGTTATTCCGCGTTTTTTGACGGCATCGGTCAAAAGCGCGTTTCTCTCCGGCAGAGTTACTTTTTTTGAACGCAGCCCGATTAAAATATCGGCTAAGCTAAGCTGCGGTTGCGGCGGCGCGGTTTGCGCGAAAACTGTCAGCGAAAGTAAAAACGATGTCAATAAAAAAATCGGCAGAAATCTGGCGAGCGTTAATTTGATTCGGGGGAAAAATACTAATTTCATAACTTTTTCTTCCTTGCCATTCGATAATTTAACTCTGGATTTTGCTTGGCAAACTTAGAAAATCTAAAGGTCAAACGGCAACAATTCTTATAAAAAATTTTCGTTCGTTCTTTAATTATCGTTGATAATATCGTCAACGGTTACGGGTTTTTTCTCCTTCGGCTGTGCTTTTACCGGCGGCGCGGCGGCGCGTTTTTCAACTCGCGGCGCGGGCATTGCAGGTTGGACGGATTTTGATTTAACCGCAGATTGTCCGGCAGAGTTTTCGGTAATTTCCGGCGACGCGGAAGCAGTCGGCATTGCGTTCGTTTCAGGCGCTGTTTCAGTTATAGTTTTTTCCGCCGGAGGATTTTTCGGCTCTGAAATTGCTTGGCTCGGCTCAACCGTTTTCGGCGTCTGCGAAAACCATATTCCAAAACCTCCGCCGCCCAGAATTATCAAGGCGAGAGCAATGGCGGGAATTTTCCACCAAACCTTTTTTTCCGTTTCCGGTTCGGCAAACAATTCTTTATCTTCGGCGTAAGAGTTTTCCGTCGGCGCGGTTTGTTTAATCGGTTCGGGTTGAACTTCTACCGCAGGCTCTGAAATCGGCGCCGGTTTTTCCGCAGATTTTAAGATTGCCGGCAAAGATTCTTCGGCGAGTAAATCTTGGATTTCCAATTCAAACGATTGTCTCTCCGCTTCGGCAGAACGATGTATAGTTTTTAATTTTTCTGCTTCGCGCGTTTCGAGTTCAAGCAATTCCGCCTGCTGATTTTCCTCACTTTTCCGTTTCTCTTGCAGAGCGATTTGGTGTTCCTGCTCAAGTTGCTCTTGTTTTGCCAACTTGATTTGCTGCGCGGCTTCTTCTTGTTTTTTCGCTTCTTCCGCTTCGCGCTCTTTGACGTGCCTCAAAGCCGTTCGCAAAACGTGGCGCATTATAATCGCCGAATCAAAACGATTTTCGCGTTTGAGTTCCATCGCCTTGACTAAAATATCGGAAATTTCAATCGGTATCAGCGGATTGATTTGATTCGCGCTGAGCAAAGGGTCTGCTTTACCGTCCAAAATTTCAATCGAACGTTCAAGAGCGTCAATCGGAACTCGCGCCGTCAGAAGATGATAAAGCGTCGCGCCGAGCGCGTAAATGTCGCTTTGCGCGTCCGCCGGCTGTCTTAAAATTTTCTCGGAACGTTCGTCATAGCTGTTCGTTATAACTTTTTGCGATGCCGGGTCGAGTCCCGCCCAAATTTGTTCGAGCGGTAAATAATGAAGAGCGACAGAATCGAAAGTTTGATTTTTATCAGCCGCCTCCGAATTTTTGCCGACGCCGAAAGCGAGCAATTTTATTTTGCCGTCGGAAGTCAGTTTCAGATTTTGCGGTTTGATGTCGCGGTGAAAAATCGGCGGCTGATGCGTGTGCAAAAAATTAAGCGCGTCAAGAATTTGGTCAGCCCAATTCGTTACGTCGGAAAGCGGAAATGCACCCGCATTTTTTTCAAGCAGCTCACCCAAATCGTCGCCTTCAACCGATTCCAACACCAAAAACTGCCGGTCGGTTTCCGAAAAAAAATCGCGCACGTTCAAAATCGAATCGTGTTTTA
>JALYZF010000220.1 GCA_030948995.1 Acidobacteriota bacterium | reverse complement strand
ATCCAGAACAGAATCGCCGCCTCCGCCGCCCAAATCAAAGTTATAATATTGCCGTCGAATTGAACGGGAACGGCAATCGTCGCAAAAGTTAAAACGAGCGCCGAAAGCAAATAAATCAAATCTCGCGGAATATTTTTTATACGACTGACGACATAAGCAAAGGAGCAGTGAATCGCCGCATTGCCGACGGTGAATAAACCTAGATAGCCTTCAAAGCCCGGGTGCAGCCCGATTGTTAAATAGCCGATGCCGTAGAAAATAAATGAATTAGCGAGAATCAGCGCGACGTTTTCAATAGCGACGTGTTGTTTTGAAATCAGCTTATAAGCGAGAAACGTCAGGTAGAAAGTCAGAAAATTTATCGTCAGAAATAGGAATGCTAAATTAAACTGTTCCGAATTTTGATATTTCGTAAAATACCAGCCCGCAAAAATCATCCACGTTACGGTGAACGAAGAATAATAAAGAGCTTTCCAATATTTTTTAATTGAAACGGCTAAAATTCCGCAATTAATAATGGCGATGTAAGCGAACAGAAAAGCGTAATTGCCGGAATTATTACTGAGCAAAAACGGAACTGCATAAGCGCCGACAAGACCGATATGTGCGATGACCTGACGGCTGTAATTGATTGCGGCAACGACGGTGAAAGCCGTAAAAATCAGCATTAAAACAAAAGCCGAAGGTTGCGAAAAAAGTTGATAAAGACTGTATGCGAAATATGTAATAAAATACATAATCGCCATCGCGCCGCTCATCAGAACCGCGCTGAAATTCAGATATTTCGGCTTTAGTTTGACGGCGAAACCGAGCAGTCCGAAGCCGAACGCATAACCGAGAATAATTCTGGTCAGCGCGCTGATTAAATCGTTGTCAATCGCGTATTTTGCGCCGATGGCAACTCCCAGAATTAAAATTACAATTCCGATTTTGCTAATCAGATTCTCGCCGATAAATTTTTCGAGGTTTGATTTTTCTTTTCGTTGAGATTTCGCTTCTTCATAAACCGAAGACTTCTGGTAATTTTCCGACTTCTCAAATATCGTATGATTTGTTTGCGTGTTTTGAGTTGTCTGTTGCTGCGGCTGAGGTTCTGAATTTCTGCTCGGCGGAATATATTCTCTGACGGGCGGCTTTTCCTGAATCGGCGGCGCGGCAGCCGGATTTTGTTTGAGATAAGCGGCGCGGAGAACATTTATTTCATAGCGGATTTGACCTATTTCACGCTGAAAGTATTCTTGATATTTGAGAAGATTTTCCAGTCTGGAATGAAGCTCGTTTATTTTATCGTCGAATTCGGACATGTTTTTTAAGATTGAAGGATTGACGGGATTTAAGTAGCCAAACAGATTTTAACCTATACAGAGTTTTATTAAAAGAAAATTATTTATGAAGCGAACAGTAAAAGCTCCGACCGGAACCAAAATTACCTGCAAAAATTGGCTTATCGAAGCCGCGTATCGATTGATTCAAAACAATCTCGACCCGGAAGTCGCCTTTGACCCCGATAATTTAATCGTTTACGGCGGGCGCGGCAAAGCGGCGCGTAATTGGGAATCGTTTGACGCGATTTTGGAATCTCTCAAAAATCTTGAAGAAGATGAAACTTTACTTGTCCAATCGGGAAAACCCGTCGGCATTTTCAAAACTCACACAGATGCGCCGCGCGTTCTTCTTGCCAATTCAAACATCGTCCCGCACTGGGCGACGCAGGAACAATTTGATAAATACGAGCGTGAAGGCTTGATGATGTATGGACAGATGACGGCGGGAAGCTGGATTTACATCGGCACGCAGGGAATTTTGCAGGGAACTTACGAGACTTTCGGCTCGCTGGCAAGACAAAACAATTGGGGAACGCTCGCGGGCAAATTTGTTTTAACCGCAGGCTTGGGCGAGATGGGCGGCGCGCAGGCGCAGGCAATTACATTTAACGGCGGCGTCGGTTTATTGGTCGAAGTTGACCGTTGGCGAATTGATAGACGGTCGCAGTTAAAGCAAGTTGATTTGGCTACGGAAAGTTTGGACGAAGCGCTAGAAATGGTGAAAGAATTCACCGCGAAAAAAGAGGCGAAATCAATCGCGCTTCTTGGAAATGTGGCGGAAGTTCACTGGCAAATTTTAGAACGAAATATTATTCCCGATGTCGTTACCGACCAAACATCCGCGCACGATGTTTTATATGGATATATTCCGCAAGGTTTATCAATTGAAGAAGCAAAAGTTTTGCGCGAATCAAACCAAACCGAATACGAAAAACGCGCAATGGATTCGATGGCGCGGCACGTCGAAGCAATGCTTGAATTTCAACGGCGCGGCGCGACGGTTTTCGATTACGGCAACAATCTGCGTCAGCGCGCTTTCGATTCGGGCGTCCCGAACGCCTTCGATTATCCGGGCTTTGTTCCCGCCTACATTCGCCCGCTTTTCTGCGAAGGCAAAGGTCCGTTTCGCTGGGTTGCTTTGAGCGGCGACCGCGAAGACATCTACAAAACCGACGAAGCGATTATTAATCTTTTCCCCGAAAACGACCATCTTTCGCGCTGGCTGACAATGGCGCAAGCGCAAGTCGCCTTTCAAGGTTTGCCCGCCCGCATCTGCTGGCTCGGCTACGGCGAACGCGCCCGCGCCGGTTTGAAATTAAATGAAATGGTTGCGTCGGGCGAGCTAAAAGCCCCAATCGTCATCGGGCGCG
>JALYZF010000139.1 GCA_030948995.1 Acidobacteriota bacterium | reverse complement strand
CCTATAGACATTTTGAATTTATCTTCGCCGTAAGGCGCGACCGTATAAGGCGTGCGGCTTAGTAGAATCGGATATTTCTCAGTCTGCGCTTTCGGCTCGTAAATTGAAGTAAACAGCCGTGCGCCGTCGCGCATCGGAATCAAAACTTCGCGCTTCGTGTAATTTTCCTTAATATAGGCGGCAAGTTCCTGCTGCACCGAAGGAGTCGGCGACAGCGCAGGCGTTTGCGCGCCAATCGAAACGAGCGAACATAAAAGGAACGTCAAAATCAGCAAAAGGTTGAAAAAACGATTGGTCATATATTTTCTCCACAAAAAGGCGAGTTGTTTCCGTCTAGTTTCTCGCAAAAAACAAAAGGTTACAAGTTGGAAAAAGCCGACTTGATTTAATCACGATTACCTTTGAGTTAACTTTCAAAGAAATTGCTTGAGCCGTTTTTGATTACTTTCGCATTTCGTCAATCATCGTTTGAATCGTCTGTTTCAAATGTGCGGTGACGGCTTGGTATTTGGCTTCGTCGTCCATTTGCGCGTCAATAATTTCCTTCGGATAAAACGGTTTGCCGAAACGCACTTTTACTTTCGAGAAATTGATTTTCGACGAGCTGCGTCCCCAAACTTTGTAAAGACCATCGAGCGCGACGGGAACAATCGGCAAATCGAGTTCGGTGGCGAGAATCGCCGCGCCTTTTTTAAATTCGTGAAGGTCGCCGTCAAAACCGCGCTCGCCTTCGGGAAAGATGTTTAGAACTTTGCCGTGTTTGAGTCCGGTCGCGCTTGCCTTTATCGCTTTTAACAATTGCGTGTCAGGATCAATCGGCACGACATTCATCAAACGCGCGATAAACTGCATAAAACTCGATTGGAAAAATTCGCTCGCGCCAACGACGAAAGTGTTTTTTAAAATGTCATACGGATAAGCCGACGAGACAATAAACGGGTCGAGAAAACTTTGATGATTCGGGCAAACGAGAAACGGACGTTTGATTTTCGTGAGTTCTTCCGCGCCCGTGATTTCTAAACTAAAAAAAAGTTTACTCAGTAAGCCGCAGGTTTTGAAAAACGTGAAAGCAATCGGCGAAAACAATGGACGCTCGCGCAAAATGCCTTGCACTTCCGGCAGATTGTCGTCGGTTTCCGAGACAATTTTGCCCCAGTTAAAATCCGTGCCGACAACTTCGGCGTTTGCGCTGCCGGTCAATTCCTGCGTGATTTTAACGACTTCACGGACGGTCAGGGCGTTTGCCGCTTTATCCGAATCGAACTCGATATTAAAAGCCTGTTCGAGAGACGCGAAAACCTCCGCGCGCGAAAGGGAATCGAGTCCTAAATCAATTTCCAGACTCATATCGGGATGGATTTTTTCCACATCCGCCACGTTTTGCTTGACGGCTTTGATTAACGCCTGACCGACGTTTGATTCGAGCATCGCATTGTCTTCGTCGGTAAATTTCCACTGTTTTTTAGCGGGCGCGGACTTCGTGTCGTAGCCGTTTTCTTCGATTTCCTTTTGCAGCTCAAAGCGTTTGATTTTTCTGGTCGCCGTTCTCGGAAGCGGTTCGGCGCGGACGACGTAATCTCGAACGCGCTGATATTCCGGCAATTGCCGACCTAAATTGTCTAATTCGTGGCGAATCGCTTCGCGCGAATTGGCGATGTTGTTTTGTTTGAGATACGCAAAATCCGGCACGGCAATGGCGATGAGCTTTTCCGCGCCCGCGTGATTCGAGCTTTCGTCTTTCACTCCTAAAATGCAGATTTCTTCGACGAGCGGCGTTTTTGAATATTGAACTTCCAAATCTTCCGGGTGAATATTTTTCCCGTTCGGCAAAACGATAACGTCCTTCGAGCGTCCGACGATAAAAAGGTCGCCGTTCTCGTCAAATTTTCCAAGGTCGCCCGACTTAAACCAGCCGTCTTCGGTAAATGCGTCTTTGGTGGCTTCCTCGTTTTGGTAATAACCGCTGAAAACCATTTTGCCTCTTATTAAAACTTCTCCCGCGCCGTCGTCATTCGGTGCGCCTAGTTTGATTTCGGCGTAGTTGACCGCTTTTCCGACCGAGCCGACCGAACTGCCTTCAAAGCGCGTGCTGGAAACCGCGCCGCACGTTTCGGTCAAACCGTAGCCTTGAATTATCGTAAAACCGAGTTCGTAATAATCGCGCGCGATTTTTTCGTCAAAACGCGAACCGGCAGAAATCGTAATATCGAGCTTGCCGCCGAAGCCGCTGTGAACTTTACTGAAAAGCGTTCGTCCAAGATTGATATTAAATGTATCGCGCAGAAATCCGTTGGTCTTGAGCATCTTGCCGACCAGCCAGCGAAGATAAAACGGCTGTGCCGCTACGCCGTCGAAAATCTTTTTGTGAAACAGATACCAAAGACGCGGAACGCCGGTTAAAAGCGTGATTTCTTGGGTTTTAAAGGCTTTGTCAAGTTCGGCGGGCGCGAGTTCTTTAACGTAATAAACGCTTGCGCCGATGCTGGCGATAACCCACAGATTAATAACCTGTGCGAAAACGTGAAACAGCGGCAAAACGCTTAACACGACTTCATTTTCCGACACATTCATTACTTCCTGACAACCGTTTGTTTCATAAAAAATATTGCCGTGCGTCAAGGGAACGCCTTTCGGCGTGCCGGTCGTTCCCGACGTGTAAATTAAAACGGCTAAATCTTCGGGTTTGGCAGGTGTCGGTTTCGCGTCAAAATCTGCAGTGCGCGGCGTCGCCGCCCAATCGGAGAATTTTTGAAAACCATTGTTTGATTCGACATCCTGCAAGACGACGGCGGGAATTTTACGCCCAACTCGTTCTTCGAGTTTGTGAAAATGTTTTATAAAATCCTCACCGATAAAAGCCATTTTGGCTTCCGAGTTTTCGAGAAAATTCGTGATGGTTTCAATCTCGCCGTGCGGGTCAACCGGGACGCAGACAGCGCCGCAAAACAGCAATCCGAAATAAGCGATTGCCCAGCGCGGATGATTTTCGCCGATTAGCGCTACGCGGTCGCCGAAGCCGATGCCTTCTTTTTCAAGTCGAAACGCGATGCTGCGAATAGCGTCAAGCATTTCTCGGAAAGTAAATCTAGTGCCTTCGACGCTGATAATCTGCATTGCCATCTTATCGCTGTGCGATTCGGCGGCATTAATGATTTGTTCGCAAAATGAATCGGTTGACTTCAACGTTTTAGGGGAGTTCGTATCGTTCATAATTTTGTAACCTTTCCCAAAGATAAAAATATCACAAGAGGGAAACGATTAACTAAGACGAGCGAGGGACGCGGACTTTTAGAGCGTTTGGAACAATTTCGTAAACGGCGGGAAGTCGTCCGGGCAGCTCGCCGTCAGTTTCGATAAAGACGGTCTGCTGTTCATTTGCGGGACGAACTTCTATTCGTTTGGCATTTTTGTGTTTTACTTCATCGAGCGACAAATGCGAGCCGTTGTAAAGTTTATAAGCATTCAGCAGAATTTTTGACGTTTTAATTTCGCCGATATTGACGACATCGAAAAAACCGTCGTCGAGCCGCGCGTCCGGTGCGATTTTCATTCCGCCGCCGAAATAACGCGAATTGGCGACGCAAAAATTTATTGTGTTGAGAAGTTTTTCGTCGTGGTCGTCAAGCCGGACGCGCACGGTTGTAAATTCAGAATCCAAAACTTCCCGTAGGGTCGAAAGCGCAAATTTGGCGCGCCCGCGAAAAGTCTCGCCCGGCAACCAGCCAAACAGGTTGGTTGCTTTGACCCGTTCATTTATTGACGCGCTCAAGCCGAATGAAGAGACATTCAAAAAATAACGACTCGTCTCCACGTCTTTGTGATTGAAAAAAGTCACTTTGCCGACATCAATAGTTTTCGTCAGCCCCTCGCGCAGTTCTTTTGCCGCATCGCGCGACGTGTTGGAAATATTCAAAGTCCGACGAAAATCGCCGCCTGTTCCAGACGGCAAAATTCCCAATTCGACATCTCTGCCCGATTGCAGAATGCCGTTGGCGACTTCGTTGATTGTGCCGTCGCCGCCGCAGGCGATAATAAATTTCCGTTCGCCGCGCGCCGCTTCTTCGGCAAGACCAATTCCGTCGCCTGCCGCGCGCGTGAATTTAACTTCAAACGCGCCGAAATGCGCCCGAAAATCGCTCGCCGTTTCTGCCCAGCGCGTTTTGGTCGCGCCGCCCGCCGATTTTGGATTGACGATAACCAGAGGAATGGAAATATTTCCTTTGTTGTATGAAGATGTTTTTTTTGCCGTCGCCAAAATTGAAGTTTGCCTCTATAAATTATATCTACCGTAATAATTTGAAATTTTAATTTTACGATAAACAAAAAGTTATGCGCGAGCTAGTTGAATCAAGGCGAATTGTAACAGCCTTAAAGTAATTTATAAAGCGTCTGCCGAACGACAGTTCAAGTAAAACTTTAGAAATTTAAACTCTGTTTCCAACTATATTTTCTCGAATCAAGAAGCGCTGTGTGCAAATTTTCTCTTTTTCTTTTTGCATCGCCGACTATTTCCCTTGAGGAATTTGCCATAAAATTTTCGATGTCTAAAATCGAGCGCGGCAGATTTTTTGTCAGCCATTCGACGCCTGTTTTTGTAACGAGCATATCGTCTTCGATGCGAACGCCGATGTTTTTATATTTCTCAAAAGCCGGACGGATTTTCTCCTTAAAAGTGCGGCTCTCAGAAGTGTCCGGCAGATAATCGAGCGCGTCTTGGCGGATGTAAATCCCCGGCTCGTTCGTCGTTACCATTCCTTCTCTGAATGGTTTGCTGTAATCGCCGACATCGTGGACGTTCATTCCCAGCCAGTGTCCCCAGCCGTGCATATACCACAAAGTATATTGCGGAATTCCGACAGTTTTTTTGCCGCCGTGACCGTCGGGAACTTCCTGCTCTGTTCCGGGAATAAAAGAGCCGACGCCGTTAATCAAACCGAGTTTTGCCAAGCCTTGTTCTAAAACACGCGCCGCCGCATTTTGCGGTTCGTAATACATCGCGCCCGGCTTGATGGTTTTCGCCGCCGCTTCCTGCGCGTCGTAAACTATCTGATAAATTTCGGCTTGTTCTTTGGAAAATTTACCGCTGACCGGAAAAGTTCTGGTTACGTCAGCCGTCAAATGGTCGTATTCCGCGCCAACGTCCATCAACAGCAAGTCGCCCGATTTAACCGCGCCTTGCGATTCTACGTAATGAAGCGTCGTCCCGTTTTCGCCGCAGCCGACAATCGAAGGATAACCCCAATAATCGGCGTTGCGCTTGCGAAAAATATATTCAATTTCGGCTTGCGTTTCGTATTCCCATCGAACGCCGCTTGCCGTCGCCATCGCGCGCATTTGCGCTTCGGTCGTAATATCGATGGCGTGCCGGAGAATCTGCTGCTCCATAGGGGATTTAATAATACGAAGTTCGGCAAAAATCGGCTGCGCGTTTTTGATTCTGTAACCGCTTAAATTTTTTGAAAACTCGGTTTCCTTTCTAAATTCACGCAATCCTTCTTCATCGGTTTCATTATCGGGCAGTAAAAGATAAATGTTTTCTGGCGCGGCTGCAACGGAAATATTTTGTTCGCTTAGATTAAAAGGCTTTTTGTTTTTGATTGATTGAAGAAAACCGTCAAATTCGGAAGCATCAGCGATTGTTTTTACGCCGGAAATTCGCGTCGCATCTTCGCGCGAATACATTTTGCCGTTCCAAGTCTCGTTTGCCGGATTGCGTTTAGGCAAAAACAAAATCTCTCTCATCTGACCATTATCTTTTATTAAAACTAGCGTCGCGTTATTTTGCTTAAGATTAGTCAAATAATATAAATTATTTTCCTGCCGATACAGAAAATCCACGTCGCCCGTGTAAATTCTCGGCTCGGCGCTGAATAAAATCAAAACGCTTTTGTCTTCGAGCGCGGCGGCAATACGAGCGCGTCTGTTTGCTAATTCCGTTTGACGTTCGGCATCGGTAAATTTCGGCGCGGGCGGAGTGAGGCGAATGACGGAAGGATTATTGAAAATCTTTTCTTTAGCGGCAAGGGCGGAAAATGAAAAAGATATGAAAACTAATGCTGCCAGAAAACTTCTAAATCTCATATTTTTATAAGGGAATTATTTTATAACTT
>JALYZF010000123.1 GCA_030948995.1 Acidobacteriota bacterium | reverse complement strand
GCATTGATTACTTACAGCACTTGGAGCTTGCTTCGTGATTCGGTCAATTTAGCGCTGGACGCTGTGCCGGAAGGAGTAGATATGAACGCGGTTCAAGAATATCTGGCAAAATTACCAACTTGCGCCGATGTTCACGACCTGCACGTTTGGGGAATGTCCACGACCGAAACGGCTTTGACTGCTCACGTCATAATGGAAAAGGCAAATTGCAGTGATGCTTTGCTTGCCAAGACTGCAAGCGACTTGCACGACAAATTCGGCATCGAACATACGACGCTACAAGTAGAATTCGGTGACCCGAAATATCCTTGCCGTTGTCGTCTCGTATAATAAGATTATGAATGTCGAAACATTAACGCAAGAATCCGCATACGCCGAGAATATACGAAAGGGACGCACACTTGAGTATTTAACTATCGGCTGGAATTTACTAGAAGCAATTGTCTCGGTCGGCGCGGGAATTTTTGCGGGAAGTGTTTCGCTCGTCGGCTTCGGTTTCGATTCGCTGATTGAATGCGCGTCGGGTTCGGCAATATTATGGCGCTTGCAGGAAGGCAAACGCGGCGAGCAACGCGAGAAATTTGCTCTTAAACTTGTCGGCATCAGTTTTCTGCTGCTTGCCGCTTACATAACTTTTGATGCGCTGAAATCTTTGATTGCTTTTGAGCCGCCTGAAGCAAGCTATTTCGGAATTGCAATTGCCGCTTCGTCGCTCGTTGTGATGCCGCTTCTGGCGCGGGCAAAACGTCGCGTAGCTTCCAATCTAAACAGTCGTGCAATGAAAGCCGATTCGCGTCAAACGGATATTTGCGCGTATCTTTCGGCAATTCTTTTGGTTGGCTTGTCTTTGAATGCAATGTTAGGCTGGTGGTGGGCTGATTCGGTTGCGGCATTGGTAATGCTGCCGATTATTGTAAAAGAAGGCGTTCAAGCATTGCGCGGTGAAACTTGCAGCGAATGTCATTGTTAAAATTATGAATATTCAAAACATACTCGTCGGCATAATTATTTTGTTTGCTTGTTTTTACATCGGCAGAACGGTCTGGCAAAAGGTAAAATCCTTTTCGGCAAAATCCTCGTGCGGAAGCGACTGCGGTTGCGAAGGAAAACAAAATAAAACTGTTAAAATTTAACGGTTGAGTTGACGCGGGGCGAAACTGCCACCACAGAAGTTTATATGAAAGAAGAAACGTCAAAACAAAGTCGCTGTTTCGCCCTCACGTCCATTGATTTGTTGGGTTGCGCCATTATTTATAGAGTGTTTCTGCTTTTTCATCGCGCCAACTTTAACTCGCTTTTCGAGTATGAATCCACCAAATACTTGAAATTTTCGTCCGTCAAGTGATAACTGAAAAAATGTTGGTTTGATAAAACGTCTTCGAGCGAAAACCAACGCGGCATATCTTCACGTGCCGCCGGATTAGTCGGAATGTGTTCCCAGAAAGCCGTTACAACACAAGTCGGTAGATGTTCTCCTGCCGTTTCGCCTTTGTCTTGCGCCAAACACCAATCTTCGTAATCATAAACGCGCTTGATAAAACTCTCGTTTTTAGGTTCTTCGTAAGCCTCATCAAAGGCGAGAACAATCATAATCCAAAGATACATCGGATTGTCAGATTCTAAAATATCGTCTTTTATTTCAGGCAATATTTCAAGTGCTTTGCGTTTCCATTCCTGCATACGCTTCGATTATAGAATCGTTTAGGAAAACCACGAGCAACCCAACTTTGTATTCTACCGAATTATAATTTTCTTATACCGAATTATTTTTACTCCACTTGAAACGCTAAAGTCAATAAAAATAGACTTTTGGGAATTTTTGCTTTAAGTTATCAGTCAAAATGCAATTCTGCATAATTAATTACCGCGAATTAATTGTTGACGATTTTCGCAATTCATATTCTTGACGGTCAGCCGTGTATGCTCTAACTTAAAGCAAGTTTTACAAAAATCGGGTTTAGAAATTTATTGAATGGACAATCGAATACACCGCGAGGTAATCGGCGGGCATCTTCTGGTTATAGGCGGCGCGGAAGATAAATATAACGAGCGGCGAATCTTGAAAAAATTTCTGTCTCTGGCGGGCGAAGAGTCGGCTGAGATTTTAATCGTTCCGGTCGCTTCGGATTTTCCCGAATTTGCGGCGGACGTTTACGTTCAAGCATTTCGCAATTTAGGAGTAAAAAATCCGCGCGTTTTGCGCGCGACATCACGGCAGGACGTATTCAACGCCGACGCCGAAATGCTTTTAAACGGTGTGAGCGGAGTTTTTATCACCGGCGGCGACCAGATGCGTCTTGTTTCCGTTTTAGGCGGCACGAAGTTCGCGCAAAAATTAAGCGAAATGGTTTCCGAGACAAATATCGTCGTCGCCGGAACGAGCGCGGGCGCGGCTGGTATGAGTGCTTCGATGATTGTGCGCGGCGAATCCACTCCGCATCCGCATAAAAACTCCGTGCGGCTTTCGCCCGGTCTCGGATTTCTTAAAAATATTATTATCGACCAGCATTTTACAGAGCGCGGGCGTATTAGCCGTTTGATTACGGCGGTTTCCTACAATCCGTATAATCTCGGCGTCGGCATTGACGAAAACACGGCGATAATTCTCGACAACGAAGGCGTTCTGGAAGTTTTCGGCGAGGGAACGGTAACGATTGTGGACGGGTCGCAGATTACTTATAACGAGATTGCCGAAGTCGGCGACAATCAATCGTTCAGCGTTTGCGGTGTGCAGCTAAATATTTTAGGCGACGGTTTGATTTACGATTATTTTGCGCGCCATCCGTTGCAGCCGCCGAACGAATTTTTACTGCCGGATATAGAATAAATTACGAATTACGATTGATTTTTGATTTGCCTCATAATTTGTAATTTGAAATTCGTAATTTGAAATTTACTATGAAAATTCTCGAAATCAGAACACTGCGTGGTCCGAATTATTGGAGCGGTTATTGGAAAAAGCTGATAATAATGCGGCTCGATATTGAGGATTATGAGCAGAAGCCGACCGATAAAATCGAAAAATTTTACGAGCGGATGATGGAAGTTTTGCCGTCAATCGTTTCGCACGGATGTAGTTATCAGGAAGCGGGCGGTTTTATGCGGCGTGTTCAAGAGGGAACTTGGGCGGGACACGCGATTGAACATTTCGCGCTGGAGATGCAGACGCTTGCGGGAATGGATGTCGGTTACGGCAGAACGCGCGAGACGGGCGAGGCTGGAATTTACAACGTCGTTTTCGCATATTTTGAAGAAGAAGTCGGACGTTTTGCCGCGCTCGCCGCCGTCAATCTTTTTCTCGATTTAGCCGAAAGCAAGCCGATTGAAGAAATCAAAAATACGCTTACCGAAGAAGTTCAGCGAATGCGCGAAATCCGCGAGGAAGTTCGTTTCGGACCCAGCACCGGTTCGATTATTGAAGAAGCCGAAAAGCGCGATATTCCTTTTATTCGTCTGAATGACCAATCACTCGTTCAACTCGGTTACGGCGTTCACCAGCAACGCATACAGGCTACGACGACGGCGAAAACCAATATGATTGCCGTTGATATTGCCGGAAACAAACACGCGGCAAAAAAACTGCTTGGCGAGATGGGAGTTCCCGTGCCGCGCGGTTACAATATCCGCGATGAAGACGAACTCGAAAGCGCCGTCGAATCGGTCGGCTTTCCGGTCGTCATTAAACCACTCGACGGCAATCACGGCAAGGGCGCAACCGTCGGAATTAAAACGCTTGAGGATGCGCGCGCAGCTTTCCAAAAAGCCAAAGAATATTCGCGCAACGTAATTGTCGAGAAGACGCTCGAAGGCGTAGATTTCCGCGCCCTGGTGGTTGATAACTGTCTTGTCGCGGTTGCCGAAAGAATTCCCGCGCACGTTGTCGGCGACGGCAAAAGCACAATTCAAGAGTTAATTGACAAAACAAACGCCGACCCGCGGCGCGGTTACGGACACGAAAACGTTTTAACGCAAATCGACATTGAAGAACAATCGGAAAGAATCTTAAAGGCAAAAAACTACACGCTCGAAACCGTTTTGCCAAAGAACGAGATTTTGCATTTGAAAACGACGGCAAATATTTCCACCGGCGGCACGGCGATTGACCGAACGGATGAAGTTCATCCCGAAAACGTTTTTCTGTTTGAGCGCATCGCCAAAATCGTCGGCTTGGACGTTGCTGGAATTGACGTTATCGCGCCGAATATTTCCGAGCCTCTGCGCGAAAATGGCGGCGGAATTATAGAAATCAATGCCGCGCCGGGTTTTCGTATGCACCTCGCGCCGTCAGAAGGCATCGGCAGAAATGTCGCCGAACACGTCGTCGATATGCTTTTCCCGCCCGGAAAACCGGCGCGCATACCGATTTTTGCAATCACCGGAACAAACGGAAAAACCACGACGACACGGCTTATTGCCCATATCTTACGGGGAAGCGGTTTGACGGTCGGCTTTACGACGACCGACGGAACATATATTCAAAACAATCAAATCACGGCTGGAGACAACACAGGTCCTGTTTCCGCCCAATTGGTTTTAAAAGACCCGTCGGTGCAAGTCGCTGTGCTGGAAACGGCGCGCGGCGGAATTATTCGCTCCGGTTTAGGCTTCGACCATTGTGACATCGGCATTGTAACGAACGTCGCCGCCGACCATTTGGGTTTAAAAGACATCAATACTCTGGAGGATTTGGCGCGTGTCAAATCTGTCGTGCCGCGTTCAGTTTCGCCGAAAGGCTTCGCCATACTAAATGCCGAAGACGAAAACGTTTTCTGGATGCGAAAATACGTTGACGGCGAAGTCGTTTTATTTTCAATGGACGAAACAAACGTAAATATTCGGAAACACGCGCAAAAAGGCGGAACTTCCTGCGTTTATGAAAACGGCTACATCACGATTTTAAAAGGCAAATGGAAAGTTCGCGTCGAAAAAGCGATTAATATTCCGCTAACATACGGCGGGCGCGCCGACTTTATGATTCAAAACGTTCTGGCGGCGACTTTGGCGTGTTTCGTCCATAAAGTCTCGCTCGAAGACATACGAGTCGGACTGACAACCTTTACGCCTTCGACGGCGCAGACGCCCGGTAGAATGAATTTTATAGAGATAAAAGATTTCACAGTGCTGGTAGATTTCGCGCACAATCCGGCGGGAATTGTCGGTTTGCAAAAATTTATCAGCCAGCTTTCCTATAAAAAGAAGACCGGAATTCTAAGCGGCGTTGGCGACCGGCGTGACGAAGATTTGCGCGAAATGGGCAAACTTGCGGCAGAGACTTTCGACAACATAATCATCCGGCGCGGCGACCATTTGCGCGGTCGTTCCGAGCCGGAAATTATCAAACTTCTGCAGGAAGGTATTACAAAGAGCGGCAAAAATGTCTCGTCAAAAGTCTTGGCAGAATCAAAAGAAGCCATTGATTACGCTTTTGACAATGCCGGAGAAGGCGATTTGATTGTTGTTCTAGCCGATACGGTCAGTGAAGATATGCAGATAATTAATCAATACCGCGACTCAATAATCAAGAAAAGCGCTGTTTAAGATTGAAAGATTTGAAACAAACAGTTTACTTTGAAATTAAAATTTCAATCGTCGTAAATTTTAATGACAAATTCTCCGTTCTCGTCTGCAAAGCCGCGATACATTCCTCCGCTGTTGAAAGGCAAAGCAATATTGCCCGAAGTGTCAACGGCGATTAAACCGCCTTCACCTCCGATTGCGCGCAGATGTTCGACCACTTCGTTAGCCGCCTCTTTCAAAGCTAAATTTTTATATTTCATACGCGCCGCAACGTCGTAAGCGGCGACGGCGCGCATAAAAAATTCGCCGTGTCCGGTGCAGGAAACGGCGCACGTTTCGTTGTCGGCATAAGTTCCCGCGCCGATAATCGGCGTGTCACCGATACGCCCGAATTTTTTATTCGTCATTCCGCCTGTTGAGGTGGCGGCGGCGACGTTTCCGAAAATATCGCAGGCGACCGCGCCGACAGTGCCAAGCGGTTTTGGGTTTTGGATTTTGGATTTTGGATTTTTCGCTTGGTCTTTGGTTTTTGGACTTTGGACTTTCCTTTCCGCGTGGTCGAGCTGAACGGTATTTTCTTCTCGCGCCCGTAATAATTGCTGGTAACGCAAATCGGTAAAAAAATATTCGTCGGGCGCGGTTTCGATATTCACAGATTTCGCAAATTCGCTTGTGCCTTCGCCTGCAAGCAAAATATGTTCTGTTTTTTCCATTACGGCGCGGGCAAGTTTTATCGGGTTTTTGACGTTTCGGACAAAAGCGACCGCGCCCGCATTTCCGGTTTTTCCGTCCATAATGCAGGCATCCATTTCGTTTTTTCCTTCGTGCGTAAAAACCGCGCCGCGTCCGGCGTTAAAGAGCGGAAAATTTTCGAGTTCGACGACCGCCGCTTCTACCGCGTCAACTGCATTTCCGCCATTTTGCAAAATGCGCCAGCCTTCGCGCAAAGCGGTTTGCAGTCCGTTTCGATATTCTTTTTCAAGTTCGGCGGTCAACTCAGACCGGAGAATTGTTCCCGCGCCGCCGTGAATAGCAAGCGCGGTTTTATTACTTGTCATAATTGGGTTTTTAAGGTTAGAAGGAAAAACGGGCAAAAATTTTATTCATTACTGTTTTTTCGTAACATTTGAAATTTTTTTGCACATTCTAACAATTATTCATCGTCATCGTGCGTTCTGATTCTGCCTTCAGCGCGTGCCTGCTCGACGACTTTGTTTGACAAATTTCCGGGCAGCGGGTCGTAATGCGAAAACTGCATATGGTATGAGCCTCGCGCCTGTGTTACCGAGTTCAATTTCGATTGATAATCGAGCATTTCCGAGAGCGGAACTTGTGCCTTGATAACCTGCTGCTTGCCGCGCATATCCATACCGGAGACGCGCCCGCGCCGCGAGTTTAGGTCGCCCATAATATCGCCGGAAACTTCCTGCGGGCAGAAAACCTCGACATCCATAATCGGTTCGAGCAAAGTCGGCTTGGCTTTTTCGATGGCGTTGCGAAACGCTTTTCGTCCTGCCGCGCGAAACGAATGTTCGTCTGAATCTACCGTGTGATAGCTTCCGTCAACGAGCGTAACTTTGAAATCTACAAGCGGATAACCTGCAACCGCGCCCGTCTGCGCCGCTTCGACAATGCCTTTTTCGATTGCCGGACGGAAATTCTGCGGAATCGCGCCGCCGAAAATTTTGTCAACAAAAACAAAGCCTTCGCCGCGATTCAAAGGTTCAAAAACGCATTTGCAATCGCCGAACTGTCCGCGCCCGCCGGATTGTTTTTTATGACGACCTTGAACTTCGACCTGCGCCGTAATAGTTTCTTTATACGGAACTTTCGGCGGATGCAGCGCGACTTCGACGTGATAACGATTTTTCAATTTATCGACGACGGTTTCGATATGAAGCTGCCCCGAACCGGATAAAATAAATTCTTTGGTCTGCGGGTCGCGGTCAAAATGCAGGCTTGGGTCTTCTTCCAAAATTTTATGCAGAGCTTGGGATATTTTATCTTCGTCGGCGCGTGATTTCGGCTCGATGGCAAAGGAAATCGCGGCTTCCGGGTAATTTACCGGCGGATAAACAATCGGTTTGGCGCGGTCGCAAAGCGTGTCGCCGGTTTGCGTTTCGCGCAGTTTTACGACGGCGATAATGTCGCCCGTCTGCGCCGTGTCAACTTTATCGAGCGTTTTGCCTTGAAGCGAATGCAGCGCGCCGAGTCGTTCGGTCGTGTCGCGCGTTGAATTATAAACGGTCGCGTCGGATGAAACTTTTCCCGATACGACTTTCATTACGTTGATTCGACCGGCAAACGGGTCGGCAATGGTGCGGAAAACAAAAGCGGAAAACGGCTCTTCGTTGGAATACTTGCGAAGCATTTTCTCGCCCGTATTATCCGCGCCGGCATAACCGTATTCGGCTTCGTGCGTCGCCGGATTCGGCGCAAACTCGACAATGTGTTCGAGCAGAATCGAAAGTCCGACTAAATTATTTGCCGAGACAGCATAAACCGGACAAAGTTTGGAATTGGCAATCGCTTTAGCAAGATTCGGATAAACGTCGGCTTCGTCTAAAGTTCCGTTTTCAAAATATTTTTCCAGCAGCGCATCGTCTGATTCGGCGACAAGCTCGATAAGTCGCTCGCGCGTTTTGTCAACAATCGCGCGTCCTTCCTCTGGAATCGGGATTTCTCTGGCTTTGCCGTTTGAATCAAATTCGTAGGCTTTTTGATGAACTACGTCAACGACGCCGCGAAAATTCGCTTCCTGTCCAATCGGCAAAGTGAAAGGCACAATCGAGCGCGCGAAGTATTGCGCCGCCGTGTCGAGCGCGTGTCCGAAGTCGGCGCGTTCCTTGTCCATTTTGTTGACGACCATAAAACGCGGCAGCAGAAATTCGTTGGCGTAGCTCCAAGTTTTCTCCGTTTGAACTTCAACGCCGTTGACGGCGTCAACCACAACCAGAGCGCAATCGGCAACGCGCAGCGCGGGACGCGCGTGCGAGACGAACGCGGCGTAACCGGGCGTATCAATCAAATTTATTTTCGTGTCTTTATATTCGAGATGCGCGAAATTATTGTTCAGAGAAACTTTCCTTTCTATGGAATCTTCGTCATAATCGGTAATGGTTGTTCCTTCGTCAACTTTCCCCCAACGCTGTGTTGCTCCGGCGATATGTAGCAGGGAACTGACAAGCTGGGTTTTACCCGCGTCGCCGTGTCCAATGACAGCCAGATTGCGAATGTTTTCAGTCGTGTATGCTTTCATTTTCGGCAAAATCTCCTTATTTTAAAGTTTAAGGTTCAATGTTCAAGGTCAATGTGCTGGAAAACCTTGAACTTTAAACTTTGAACATTGAACTTTTGTAGTTTGGTAAGAATGTAATTTATCTGACAAAATTGTTTATGGCAAGAAAAATCAGGACGGCAAGCACATTGTAAAGCAAAAATTCGCCGTGCGATTCGTCTTTGGTTTGTTTGAACGATATAATCAAGACTTTTCCCGCAAATTAATAATTAAATATAAAACAGCATTTTTGTGAGGTTTGAAATATGAAATACTGGCAAAAGAATTTTCTGACGTTAATTTTAGCGGCGGCAATCGTCATCGTCGGTTTGCCCGGCAGCGGGCAGGATATTCCGCCCAATGAAGACCTTTCGCTCGGCTCTAGCGTTTTTGTTTTCCGCGCTAAAACGCCGCAGAAAAAATTCGTCGCTAAAAGCAGCGCAAGAATTCAGCGCACCAGAACTCAGCGCGTAGCTTCGACGACCAAAATCCACAATCAATACGATAATCTCGAAAAAACTAAAACTCGGCGTGCGGTAGTAAAGACCGTTTCACCGGACGTTGTGGCAAAGAAAACGCCGACTGAAAAACCGGAAGTTACTTCCGCGAAATTTACCGGCGTCGGGCAGTATTATTACGCTCAAAACAATTTTGACAAAGCTGTCGAATTTTTCAACGCCGCGATTAACTTAAATGCTAAAAATCAAAACGCAAAATTAGGTTTGAGCGATGCTTTAGCGGCTAAAGGCGCGGCTCTTTTTGCCGCCGACAAAAAAGATGAAGCCAAGCAGAATTATGAAGACGCTATTAAATATAACGACAAAAACTCCGCCGCTTATGCCGGTTTGGGCGAGCTTTACGATTCGCTCGATAAGACCAGCGAAACAAGTTTAGCCGCGATTAAAAACTTTGAAAAAGCGCTCGGTTTGGACAAGGATTTAACCGAAGTTTACGCGCCGCTCGGAGTTTTGTATTTTCAGCAAAACGATTTGGCAAAAGCCGACGAGTATTTAACAAAAGCGGTTGCAAACGACGCAGAAGACGCAACCACGCAATATTTCTTAGGTCAAGTCAGATATAAACAAGAACATTATCAGGATGCGGCGACCGCGCTCGACAAATCGATAAAATTAAACAAAGCTGCAGGCTCGGAAACCGAATCTGCCGAAGCACATTTTTATTTGGGAGAATCTTACGACAAGCTAAACCGACCGGATGAAGCCGTCGTCGAATACAAGGAAGCGACGCGGATAAATCCGAAATATGCCGACGCTTGGTTTGATTTAGGCGTTTATTATTATAATCGCGGCGACTATGAAGAGGCGCGTGTAGCCTACACGCAAGCTGTAACTCTCGACAATGCAAACGGACAAGCGCATGCGAATATGGCTGACACTTACCGTCAACTGAAAAATTACGAAGCGGCAAACGGAGAATACACGCTTGCCGATGCGTTTATCAAAGACGACGCCGAGCTTTACAGCAATTGGGGATTTTGCTTGGGCAAAGTTGAAAAATGGAGCAACGCGATTACGCGTTTAAATGAAGCGACAACCTTGAGTCCCGATGCTATCGATTATACAAATCTCGGATGGGCTTATTACAATTCGGCGCAAGCGGATTTAAAACCACCCGCCGGACGAGCCAAAAACGAAGCCGAAGCTAAAACAAATTTGCAGGCAGGCAAAGTCGCTTTGCAGAATGCGACGAAATTGAATCCTAATCTAGCGCCCGCTTTTCTAAATCTGGGAATTACTCTAAACGATTTAACCGAGTATCAAGCGGCAAAAGAGGCTCTTCTGCGCGCAACGAGCCTGCGGAAAAATTGGCTTTTCGCCATTAACGAACTCGGATTGTCTTACCGCCAATTAAAAGATTACCCCAACGCAATCGAGCAATTTCGCCGAACTACCGAGATTAACGATAAATACGACATCGGTTATTATAATCTCGGCGAAGCTGAACTGCGGAGCGGAAATATCAAGGAAGCGAAAAAGGCATTGGAGAAACTGAAAAAATTAAATAAAAATCTCGGCAATAATCTGGAAGTTTTAATTTTGGGTTTGGATGCAAGCCCGATTCCGGGAAAAAATAAAATCAAGAGTATTTTGAAACTTCCATACTAATAGATGCTGAATTGATTAAACTTATACAAAACAGACGGTAAATAAAAACAGACAATACTCTTTTCAAGTATTGTCTGTTTTTATTAAAAGCGAAAAATTTACTGCTGGCTTAAATTTACAGGCGAGGGGTAACCTTTGCCTTTTAGCTCTGCAACATCAAAGGATAATTCTTTCTTTCCTTTAACTGTGCGTGTTATAGGAACATTTTTCGAGTTGTCATTTGACTTTGAATTAGTATTCGATTGATTGTTTGAATTTTTATTGTTTAGATTACCGCCCGTTTCGACCGGCTGACCTGTCGCGTCAATTGCCATTTGTTTCAAGCCGTCGATAATTTTCTGTCGGTCTTGCGGTTTCAGATTATCAAACGAAACGCCGTAATTTTGAAGAACGGCGCGCAAATTTTCTTCCGTATTTGTTCCTTTTTCATAAACGTCGCGGAAGATTTTCAATTTTCCGTCCTCGACGACGATTGTTTCGTATCGAAGCTCGACCGGAACGGTTTTGTCGAGTTTGACGTCTTTTGTTTCGGTTTTTTGTTTCTCGTAATTTTTCACGTCATCCGGCAGCAGTTGCGTGCCTGAAAGTTTTGCCAGATTCAACGCAAAATCCTGAACTTGCCCGTTGGTTAAACCGACGCAGCCGTGCGAAGCAAAACCGCCGAGTTTCGCAGGCGATTTTCCGCCGTGAATTAAAGACGGCAAACCGATTGGAATTTTTATAGGACCGAGCGGATTTAATTTATCGCCCGCCGCAACTTTTTCGCCGACTTTGACTTTGTTAGAACCTTCTACCCAAGGCTCGTCCGGCGGCGTCCAAGTCGGATTAAAAATAATCGTATTCGCTTTTCGCATTCCGCTCGGCAATGGAAATTCCGGGTAGCCGATGCCGATTTTGTAAGTTTTGACAAGTTTTCCGTCTTGAAATAAATCCATTCTATAAGCCGGAGCATTGACGACGACGCGCGTATCGGTCGGTACGGCGTTCATTTTTGCATTGGAATTTGCGACGGTATTGCCCGCTTCGTCGCCGCCGTTCCAACGCTGGCTGACTAGTTGAAAAAGTTTATTGGTTTTTTCATCGCCTAAAATTTCACGAATTTGATTGCCGGAGCGCTCCGTCGCAGCGCGCGTCGAGCCTGCATTTGCGGCGTCTTCTTTCAAATTTCCGACGGCTTGATGAGCGGTAGATTTTAATTTTTCAATTTGCTCGTCGGTTAATTGCAGTTTGGATTTCAAATCCTTGGCGAAATTCTCGTCGGCAAACATCGCGTCTAGAACGGGCAATGTAACGGGCAAAGTTGCCGCCTGTTGCTCAGGTTGAGCAGGCGTCGCCGTTGCGGTTGCCTCAGGCGTCGCGCTTGTGGCGACGGCGTTTGTATTTGTCGTTATTGTGGTTTGCGGTTGGTTGCAACCGAAAGAAAGTAGAGTTAAAACGAGCGGAAAAATAAAAAGTAAATTACTGAATTTTAATTTTTCAAACTGAAATTTCATTTAGAAAAATCTCCTTAAAAGTTACGCATTCTTTTGATGCGGTTTTGTTAATCCGTATCGCGGAAGCAATCTTTATGCCTTTCAGTGAGATTCGATACCGTCTTTTAGAAGCGGATACGGATTGATGTCCGTGCCTTTGTAATATTTTTGCGGGTCGGCGGCAATCATAATTTCAAAATGCAAGTGGTAATTGCCCGGAGCGGCGTCGCCCGTGTCGCCGACGTAGCCGATGACCGTGCCTTGTTTGACGAAATCGTGTTCTTTGACATTGTCGGCGCGCCGCTGCAGATGAGCATAATAATAAACAAATTTATGGTCTGAACTGAATTGATAAATCGTAATTCCGCCGCGCGCCGAATCGAAAAATTTAGCAATCTCGCCGTCCGCGCAGGCAACGATCGGCGTTCCGCCCGCCGCCATTATGTCGTTCGCGTTGTGAACGCGACCTTCCGAGCGCGCGTCGTTGAAAGTGTCACGAATCTGCTCGCGTTTGACGCCAACGACGGGAATCATAATTTTACCGGAAGGAACGGCGGCTTCGGCGATTGTTGTAGATTGGGCGTTTGCGTTTGTAGTTGTTTGATTTGCATCAGATTGAATTTGCGAAGTTGATTCGGCAACGGGAGTTTCTTCCGGCACAATTGAAGGAATTACAACGGGCGGCGGCGCTTCTTGTTTCTCTGTCGGGTCTTGCACGTTTGCTGTTTCAATTGCGTTGGGTGCAAAATACGGTTTTAGAAATCGTTCGTAAACAAAAAGCGCGGCAAACAAATGAATCGCCAGCAGGTAAACGATTATAAAAACTTTTCTTAAAAACAAAAACGCTTGTTTCATTAAAATCATTGTAAGTTGATATTATAAAAAACGACAAGAAATTTTTATGAAATTGCTGCCCGTCGGCTAAAACAATTTATATTTGATGAAAAGAAACGAGCCGGAAAAAAATTCGTCGCACAGATTCAAATTAAATTTGCCCGAAAATTTCGAGTTTCCCAACAGTGCGGTCGGACGCAGATTACTCGAAGAATACGGCGCTTTGTTTGTCGCGCAGTCTGACGTGATCGTGCCGGAAACAGTCATTTTCAAAGACGAAAAGGAAGTTTGGAATTGGCAGGGAAAAGTTCCGAATGCGAAAATGAATTTGGGCGGTTTTGAAATTGAACTGCAAACAGCGGCGTTAAAAAAACTGAAAAAAGCCGTTGCCGAAGCTGAAGAAAATAATTTGACTATTACGCCGCGCGGCGCGGATTCGGCACGGCGAAACTACGCGCAAACAGTTGATTTATGGGCGAGCCGAGTTAATCCGGCACTAATTCATTGGGTTAAAGAAGGAAAATTATCCGAGACGACGGCTGACGAGATTCGCGCGTTGCCCGCATTCGAGCAAGTTCCCGAAATTTTCCGGCTCGAAGCAGAAGGTGTTTTTTTCAGCAAGGATTTATCGAAATCAATTATTTATTCGGTCGCGCCGCCCGGCGCTTCGCAGCATCTCGCAATGCTCGCGCTTGACGTTGCCGAATACAACGACGCGCTGGTGAGAAAAATTTTGGCAAAACACGGCTGGTTTCAAACCGTCGTCTCTGACTTGCCACATTTTACATATCTTGGCGCGCCAGAAAATGAATTGGAGAATTTAGGTTTAAAAAAGGTGGCAAATGATGACCGAATATTTTGGATTCCGAATTTATAAATTTTTTCCAGCCAACGGTTTTGAAACAATAAATGTCAAACAAACGTAATTTCAAACGAAAAATTCTTAACGTTAAATCAAACAAATCTAAGTAAATGATTATGAATAAAAATATATTGCGCGCAAAAATTTCGGCGGTTTTGCTGACATTTTTGCTCTCGTTTTCACAGATTGCAAACGCCCGACCGATGCCCCTTCCGGTGCTGCCGCAACAAGACGACAGCCAAAAGGTTAGAAAACTTCCGCCCGCCAATTATGTCCGCAGCCGCGACGTTGATATCAAACATCTCGCCATTGACGTGCGTTTCGATTGGGACAAGGAACAAGTTATCGGCACGACAACCGTGGATTTCGCGCCGTTCAAAAATTTGAATAAAGTTTCACTGGATGCCGCGGCGATGACGATTAAATCCGTTCAGCTTGCAAACGGAACGATGCTGAAATTTAACTACGACGGGAAAAAGGAAATAGATAACCTTGAGATTATGCTCGACCGTCAATATAAGCGCGGCGAGGATGTTTCCGTAAAAATCGAATATCTCACCAACTACGTCAACAAAGCCGATACGGAAACGGCAATCGGTAGTTTCGGACGCGGCGTGCGTTTTATCAAACCGACGGCGGATAATCCGAATAAGCCGCACCAAATTTGGTCGCAGGGCGAAACGGAATTTAACCGTTATTGGTTTCCGTCCTATGACAGCCCGAACGATTTTCGCACCACAGAACTTCGCGCAACCGTGCAGAAACCTTTCACGGTTGTATCAAACGGAAAATTGATAGAAACGAAAGACAACGGCGACAACACGCGCACTTTTTATTGGAAAATGGACACGCCGTATGCCAATTATCTGACATCAATCGTCGTCGGCGAATATGCGGAAATTAAAAACGGCGAATACGCGGGCGTTCCGATTTATGCTTACGGTTATCCTTCGGAAGCTAAAGAAGTTGCCGAAACGACTAAAAGAGTTCCGGCGATGATTAAATTTTTCTCCGAGAAAACCGGCGTAAAATACGATTATCCGAAATATTCACAGACGATGGTCGAAGATTTCGGCGGCGGTATGGAAAATATTTCAGCAACGACGCAAATCGAAGAAATGATTCACGACGAGCGCGAACTGATTGACGAAGATTCCGATTCGCTTGAATCGCACGAACTAGCACATCAATGGTTCGGCGATTTCGTTACGACGCGCGAATGGTCTGACATCTGGCTTAATGAAAGTTTTGCCACGTATTTTCAAGGGCTTTGGGACGAAGAATCAAAAGGCAAAGATTTTTTCCTTTTGGGCGACGTTCTCAAAAATCAGCAGGAAGTTCTTGGAACTTGGAATAAAGGTAATCGTCGCCCGATTGTAACCAGATATTACGCCAATAAAGACGCGATGTTTGACAATTACGCATATCCCGGCGGCGGCTCGGTTCTGCATATGCTTCGCAAACATTTGGGCGAAGAAAATTGGTGGAAAGCGATAAACCATTATTTGGTTACAAATGCTCATCAACCCGTCTCGACCGAAGATTTCCGTCAAGCCATCGAAGAATCGACGGGCGAATCAATGGATTGGTTTTTCGACGAATGGCTTTACAAAATGGGACATCCCATTTTTGAAGTAACGAAAAATTATGATGACGCGACGAAACAATTAACCGTCGGCGTCAAACAAACTCAAAAGCTAGACCCGAATAACCAGTTTCCACAAACACAGTATTTTCAAACCTTTGTCGATATGGAAATTGGAACGCCTTCGGGAACTCGCGTTGAAAGAGTCTGGATAAAGCCGCAAGCCGACAACACTTTTACATTTGCGGTTGACGCTAAACCGATGCTCGTCAATTTCGATTATGAAGGAACGCTTCTAAAAGAGTTGACCTTTAATAAACCCGTTGACGAACTAATTTACCAAGCGGCAAACGATAAAGACGTTATCGGCAGACGCTGGGCGCTCGGCGAGCTTTCCAATCTGGCGAAAACTTCAACCGCCGACCGCGATAAAATTATGACGGCGTTGCGAAACTCGGTTGCAAACGATAGTTTATGGCAACTGCGTCGCGCGGCGATTTCTGAAATATCTTCGATCGTTTCGCCCCAAACCGATTCTCCTGTAGCGGTCGCAATCAATTTAGACGATACAACCGTTCAGATGCTTCAAAAAGCAGCGAAAGATGAAAATTCTCTAGTGCGCGCCGATGCAATCGAGCTTCTCGGCGCGACTGGCGACGCGAAATTTGCCGATTTTTATCTCGCTTCGTTAAACGACCGAAGCTACACGGTAATTGACAAAGCCGCGCTTGCATTGGCTAAAACGAAAAGTCCGAAAGCATTTGACGCTTTGGTCAAATTGGCTGACACCGCATCGTGGAAAGGTCGTATTAAAATCGCGGGTTTGAAAGCTCTTGCAGAACTCGGCGACAAGCGCGCTTTTGCCGTTGGTTTGAAATCAGCCAATGACAAAACTGAATGGCAAACGGTTCGCACTTCGGCTTTGGCGGTTGTCGGAGCTTTCGGACAAGGCGACGCGCGGGCTTATCCGTTGATTTTTGAATCTTTCAAAAAAGCCGCCGATAATAATCAATTTCAAGCTATGTTTGACGCTCTCGGCGCAATCATCAGAATCGGCGACGCGCGCGGACAAGAAGCCTTTGATATGGCGCGGGCGAAATTTAAGAATGACCCGAATTTTTTAGGTTATGTGGACACTTACGAAAAGGTATTTCACTCACAAATGGGAAAGGTCGGGAAGTAATTTCGGTAGATTATAACTTTAAAAATAAAAAAGGGGCGAGATTGATTTTTATCAACAATCTCGCCCTTTTTTATTTGAAACTGGAGGCTTCAGACTTTACCGCAACACACGCTCTTATTGCTGCCGTTGCTCTGTTCCCAGCCTAGCGGAGTTCACAACACAAACGTTGTGCGGAGCCTGAAGCCATATTTAATTATAAAAAAACTTACGGCGCTTCCCACAGCATAGCTTCATAAGCCAGCCCGCCGAAGTAATCATGCCCGCCGTCGTAAAGAATACTCGTTCCGTCCCAAAGCGAGAAATGTCCGGTCGCGTCCGACCAGCCTTTTACTTCAAAACCGATAATCCCGCGCTTTCCGCTAAATTTATCCATCGGAATCGAACCGTTTGCCGCTTTTTTCTCGTCAACTGCAGGCTTGCCGTAAGTTTTCACCATATACTTACGAAATTCTCTAACCCGGAGAGCATACAGTTTTTTGTCCGCGCCTTTAACCGTTAGGACGCCCGGCATTCTGACAATCGGGTCGTTCGCATAATCAAGCGCGCGGCTGACGCGAATCACGCAGGTATTGTCAATATAATCGGCGTTCACTTCACCGCCAACCGTAGTTTTTACGTCCTCTTTGCTGCCGGTCAAATAATTCTTTTTTAATTCATCGAAATTAGGCAATTTTTTGGGCATACGCCACCTCTTTTTACCTTCTTCTCAAAACCGACTTTACTATTCTCTCTAATTTAGGCGAAAAGACAAATTCTCCCGTTTCGACCGTTCCCCAATGTTTTTTTGCACCAATGGCTGAACCGTTTGCATCGACATCTTTTTTTAAAACAAGAAAAGCAATTCTCGCGCCGAGTTTTAAATCAGCTTTGTTTTCGGCGAAAACCGTGTATTTTAATTTTTGCCCGGCTTTTAAGTTTCCTTTATAGCTTTTCAAAATCGTGCCTTCAGCCGTTAAAACCGAATAATTGTCAGAATATTTTTGCTCGCCGATTTTAACTACTTTGATTTTAACAACACTTTTTGCTTCCGCCGAGACGGTCTTAATCAACTCACGCGGCGGCAAAGCGCCTGCCGAATTTTCGCTCTTCTGCGCCGAAGCTGAAAAATAACTTAAACCGAGCAAGCCGATAAAAAATATAAAATTAACAGTAATTTTGCCGCCGATTAATTTCATATTCAATTCCAATTTAGAATTTATGGCGGAAAGGGTGGGATTCGAACCCACGGAACCCTTTTGGAGTTCACTACATTTCCAATGTAGCCAATTCAACCGCTCTTGCACCTTTCCCAAAATTTAATTACTAATTTCAAATTACGAGTTACGAATGTTGGGAATTTTTTCTTTAATTCGTAATTGGTTTTCTGGCGGAGAGGGTGGGATTTGAACCCACGGTACCGTTTCCGGCACTCCGATTTTCGAGACCGGTGCACTAAGCCACTATGCGACCTCTCCACGCAAAAAATGCAAATCGAAACGTAGAAGATAGAAAATTTTACAAAATTTCCTCGCTTTTACTTTTTAGACGTTTTTGACGAAAAAAAGCCTGTATCAAGTTTTTTGATTCGTCGGCTAAAACGCCTTTTGTAATTTCAATTTGATGATTCAAATAACTTGAGTCGCAAAGCCTAAAGCGGCTTTCGACCGCGCCGAATCTTTCGTCTGCCGCGCCATATACAAGCCGCCGGATGCGGGCGTTGACAAGCGCGCCGGCGCACATCGCGCAAGGTTCTATCGTCGTATAAAGAACTGTTTCAGTCAACCGATAGTTGCCGATTTTAGCCGCCGCCTCGCGCAAAACTAAAATCTCGGCGTGCGCCGTCGGGTCGCTGTTTGTAATGGTTCGGTTTCCGGCTGCGGCTAAAAGATTGCCGCTTTGGTCAATCAAACACGCGCCGACGGGAATTTCATGGCGCTTGCCTGTTGCTTCGGCGGCATCGAGAGCGACACGCATCCAAAATTTATCCGTTTCAAACATCGAGAAATATTTTACTCCAGCCGAATCGCAAACGAAAAATATAAATTTCTGAAATTCGACTGTAAAGCAGAAATTAATCGAAAAATTTTCAAATTGGCGGCACCGGAAAATTTCAAAATTCAAAACTTACAATAATTATCTTGCATCCAAAACGTTTAGATGATAAAAATTGGAATTGAGGAAAAATCTCCCTTTTCTTCAATTCCCGACCAGAAGCTATGAAAAACGAAGTTCGGTTTGCCAGAGATTTTACTCAAGAGCCGTCCAAAACAAACACCAATTCAGACAACGGAAATTCAGATTTTTTAACGCTTGCCGAAGAAGTTCGCGCGCGCAGCGAAAAACCTAAAAACACGCCGCTCTCGCTGCCGCAGAAACTTGCGCCCGCGGAATTTAATACTGCGCTTGTGCATTTCTACCGTGGTGAAGTTCAGCGCTCAAACGTTTGGCGCGGTCGGCTCGACGCAACGACAAACTGGGCGGTAATCACTGCGGGCGCGACGCTTTCATTCGTTTTCAGCTCGCCGGATAATCCGCATTTTGCGATTCCTATAAATTCGATTCTGGTCTCGATTTTTCTGTTTATGGAAGCGCGCCGCTACCGTTATTACGAAGTTTGGGCAAACCGTGTCCGTGTTTTAGAAACAGGCTATTTCGCGCCGATGCTGTCGCATCGCGCAATTCCGCCGGACAAGGAATGGGCTGAACATATTTCGGCTGATTTAATTACGCCGCATTTTACCATTAGCGAATGGGAAGCGGTCGGACGCAGGCTTCGCAGCAATTATATCTGGATTTTTGTTTTGCTGGCGCTAAGCTGGACGCTTAAAATTTATATTCATCCCTTTCCGATTGTTGCAACAGACCCGAAAGTTAGCTGGCTGGATTTGTTTTTGCAGCGAGCGGCGGTCGGTCTTGCGCCCGGCTGGTTTGTCGTTCTCGTCGGCGCAGTCTTTAACGCGCTGATATTTTTCGTGGCGTTCGGCACGCTTAAATTAAGAGACGCTTCGAGCGAAGTTTTGCCGCTTGAAAGCTTCGAGTGGCATCCGTTAAAACAAGTTTCGACTTGGGCGGAAAGCAATCTTAAACGCCGCAACCCGATTCGCCGCGCCAAAAAAGCTCGCCACCGTGTTCGCTCGATACACACGACCGAAGCTACAAAATAAAAATTTTTAATTAGTCGAATGTTCAATTTTCCAAAATCACCCTTTGGAAGATATTCGTTTGTTTGCTATTTTTTTTGTAGCTTTTATATTTTTAGCATTAGAACAGGAGAGAAAATTTTTATGTCAGTTGAACTCGAAGACCGCGGCAAGGCTTTGGAGAATGAATATTTTCGCCGTCAGGAACAGGAATTAATTGCAAAAATGAAAGCGAAGCTGGCTGGAGAAGGCAAAGACGCTTCGCACCGCGATTGTCCGAAATGCGACGGCAAACTTGTCGAGACGAATTATGAAAATATTAAAATGGAAGTGTGCAAAAAATGTCACGGCGTCTGGCTCGATGCCGGCGAACTCGCGCAAATCCTTCATAAAGACGAAGGCGGAAGCTGGCTAGGGCGTCTGTTCGGTTAAAGGGATAACGGACAATATGATTTCTACAAAAAAAAGATTTTTTGGACAAATATTGCTGGTTCTAGCTATAGCTTCGTCATTTGCGATTGATGCACAAGAGCGAAGTGATAAAACTTCCAAAAACATAGCTGCGTCCATTCTAAACACTAACGCGCAAGACTTAAAGCTCAAAAGCAAATTGATGGCGCGACAGATGCCTTATCGCGTGGTTCTGCCCGTCAATTATGGAAATTCAGACGAGACGACTTTTTATCCGGTAATTTATCTGCTGCACGGTTTGACAGGTCATTTCGACGATTGGGCGGATAAGACGAAGCTGAAAGATTATGCCAAAAACTACAACTACATAATCGTCATGCCGGAAGGCAATAACGGTTGGTATACCGATAGCGCAACGGTTGCGAGCGATAAATACGAAAGCTATATTATTCGTGAATTGATTCCTGAAATCGAGAAAAAATTTCGCGCAAAAACTACGAGAGACAGCCGCGCCGTTGCCGGACTTTCGATGGGCGGTTACGGCGCAATTAAATTTGGTTTGAAATACCCGGAAATGTTTGCGCTCGTCGGTTCTTTTAGCGGCGCGCTCGGCGCTGGAACTTGGACGGAAAAAACGCTCGGCGCAAATGGCGGTGCGATTGCTGTTTCAATTCTAAGCGTGTTCGGAATTGAAAACAGTCAAACACGACAGACAAACGACATTTTCAAAATCGCGCGCGAGATGTCGCCGGAAAAAATAAAATCGCTGCCTTTTATTTATCAAGACTGCGGCACGGAAGATTTTCTATATCAAAACAACCGCGATTTTGTGGCGCTGTTACAGGAAAAACGCATACCGCACGAATTCCGCGAACTACCCGGCAATCACAACTGGATTTTTTGGAATACGCAAATCAAACAGTTTTTAGAATTAAGCGAAAACTTTCTTGTCTCTGATAATAAAAAATTAGAACCCGGCATAAACCAAGAATTTATTAACTCGCTTCCGACTAAGAAAACAAAACAGCACAAATAATTTATAAATAACACAATGCTTAATTTCGCCATCGAAACCGCGCGCGAAGCCGGACAAATTCTGCTTGAAAAATTCGGACGAAAAATTAACATTCAAAAAAAAGGCGACATTAATCTGGTAACCGAAGCCGATTTTGCATCAGAAAAATACATTATCGAGAAAATTAAATCGCATTATCCAAGACATTCGATTTTAGCCGAAGAATCAGGCGCGTCCGATAACGAAGGCGCAAGTGAAAGCGAATGGAAATGGTTAATCGACCCGCTCGACGGTACGACAAATTTCGCGCACGGTTATCCTTGCTGGTGCGTAACTTTGGCGGTTGAACATAACGGAGAAATTGTCGTCGGCGTAACTTTCGACCCGACGCGCGACGAACTGTTTGCCGCCGAAAAAGGTCAAGGCGCAACTTTGAACGGCAGACGAATTCGAGTTTCCGATACGGAAGAATTAAAAGATGCACTGCTTGTAACGGGTTTTCCATACGACGCTTCGAAGCGTGCCGATTTTGCGCGGCATTTTACGGAATTTACTTACAAGGCGCGCGGAATCAGGCGCGACGGCTCGGCGGCAATCGATATGGCGTATGTCGCCTGCGGGCGTTTTGACGGTTTTTGGGAAGAAGGTTTAAATCCTTGGGATGTGGCGGCAGGCGTTTTGCTCGTCGAAGAAGCGGGCGGGCGAGTTTCCTATTATGACGATTCGCCGTTCAGCATATACGCGCCGCCGATTTGTGCCGACAACGATTTGATTCACCCGGAAATGCTGAAAGTTTTAGGCTGAAAATTTTGCCGCAAAAATCTGTTGTTTTGGACAAATTTTCAGGTGTGATAATCTGATTCGGCAAATTAAAGATAAAATTTAAGAAATATGATTTGAGATTTAGCTTTTTAATCCAAAATCCAAAATCCAAAATCCAAAATCCAAATGAGTTGGTTTAGCCGAAACAAGCCCAAACTTGAAGAGCAAAATGATGATGAAGAAAGGCGCGTTAAAACCGAAGGTATATTTGTCAAATGTCTTGAATGCGATGCTCCGTTATATAAACGCGAATTAAAAGAATCACTCCAAGTCTGCACGCATTGCGGTTATCATTTTCGTCTCGACGCCCGCAGCCGTCTCGATTCGATTTTCGACGAAGGCGAATACATAAAACTGGACGAAGAAATAACCAGCGCCGACCCGCTCGAATTTGTCGATAAAAAGCCGTATATCGAAAGAATCGAAGAAGCTAAGAAAGCGTCGGGCTTGCCGGAAGCAATTGTTTCGGGTGAAGGAAAAATCGGCGGGCATCTGGCTTTTGCCGGCGCGATGGATATGAGTTTTATCGGCGGCTCGATGGGTTCGGCGGTCGGCGAGAAAATCACGCGCCTGATTGAAAGAGCGATTGAGCGGCGCGGCGCGGTCGTAATTTTCGCGGCTTCCGGCGGCGCGCGGATGCAGGAAGGAACTTTGTCCTTGATGCAGATGGCGAAAATTTCCGCCGCGCTTGCCTTACTGCACGACGCGCGCTTGCCTTTTATTTCCGTTTTAACAGACCCGACGACAGGCGGCGTAACGGCAAGTTTTGCAATGCTCGGCGATGTCATTATTGGCGAGCCGAAAGCGCTAATCGGTTTTGCAGGTCCGCGCGTGATTGAGCAGACGATTCGCCAGAAATTGCCGAAAGGTTTTCAGCGTTCGGAATTTCTGCTCGAACACGGAATGCTCGATATGGTCGTCGACCGACGCGAGATGCGCGACAAGATTATTCGTCTTCTCAATTTTATGATGAACGAGAAAATAACGGTAAATTGAAAATGTAAAATGGAAAATACTGCTGCTTAAAATTTTCATTTGCCGCTATTGATTGAAAATGTCTTTCAAAGAAACTCTGCAATATCTTTACGGTCTCGGCAATGAAGTTTCGACAATGAAACTCGGTCTGGAAAATATCGGTAAACTGCTAGCCGCGCTCGAAAACCCTGAAAAAATTTATCCGAAAATTCAAATTGCCGGAACGAACGGCAAAGGTTCGACGTGCGCTTTTTTGGAAGCAATTTGTCTTTCAGCCAGAATAAAGACGGGTTTGACGACTTCGCCGCATTTAATAAGCATTACCGAAAGAATAAAAATTGGCGGCAGGGAAATCAGTGAAAAAGATTTTGCGCGGCACGCGACAAAAATTAGAGAAATTTCCGAGAAGTTAATTTCGGAAAAAAAACTAGAAACCTTCCCGACATTTTTTGAACAAATTACGGCAATTGCTTTAAGCGCGTTTGCCGAAGCGAAGATAGAGCTAGCGATTTTGGAAACGGGTTTGGGCGGGCGCTTTGACGCGATGACGGCGGCACAAGCGGAAGTTGTAGCAATCACGCCGATTGATTTTGACCACCAGCAAATTTTGGGCGATACGATTCGATTGATTGCGGTGGAAAAGGCGGCGATTATTCGGGAAAATACGAAAGTTGTGGTTGCGCGTCAAAAGCCGGAGGCATTAAGCGTAATTCTTGAGCGATGCGCTAAACTCGGAATTACACCGAATTTAACGAACGTTGAAGCTGAAGTAATCGGCACAGAAGACAAAAAATTTATTGTCGGGTTTCAGACCGAAAAGGCGAAATATGAAAACGTAAAATTAAATCTTTCGGGCAGACATCAAATTGAAAACGCTAAAACCGCAATTCTTTTGGCGGAAACTTTGCAGGAAAACTTCAATATAACAACCAAAAATATAATCGATGGTTTGCAGACGGCAATTCACAAAGGCAGATTGGAGTTTCGAGAAAATATTTTGTTTGACGGCGCGCACAATATTTCGGGCGCGAAGGCGCTCAAAAAATTTCTCGACGAATTTGCAGAACAGCCGGTTACATTTGTGTTCGGCGCAATGAAAGATAAGGATTTACAAGAAATTACAAAAATTCTCTTTACTGCAAACTCCAAAATTATTTTGACAAAGCCCAACAATTCGCGTGCGGCTTCGACGGCGGAATTGATAAATTTTTTGTCTGCTGAAATAAACCTGAAGAATGTGTTTCAAACCGAAGCGGTTGCCGAAGCGTTGAAATTAGCACAAGAGATGGCTTCAGAAAACGATTTGATTTGCGTTACCGGCTCGCTCTACTTAATCGGCGAAGCGCAGAAATATTTGGAGTCAAGCCGAAATACAACTGCTTGTTAATTGAATTGTTTTTGAGTTTAATAATTTTGGAATCTGAAATTTATGTATAAATTAGTAATAAAGAAGATGCTTTACTAATTTTATAAGTAGTTATATTGGCAGTGCTTACTTAGCATTCCAGGCGAGCTTAAATTTTTGGTGTATCCGAAAATGTAGCCATTCGGGGTTGTTATTTTATCCTTAAAATCCGCTTTCTAAAATTGCTAACATCTATCTAAAAGTTAGTTTTGCAAATTGGAGAAAAATTCGCTCAAAATAAGATATGGATATTTCACCGGAAGAAACTGATAAACAGACTTATCAGCGCATTGATTCGATTGATTTTGTGCGCGGGTTGGTGATGGTCATTATGCTGCTCGACCACACGCGCGAATTTGTTCACGCCGACGCATTTCGTTTTTCTCCGACCGATTTATCAAAAACTAACGTCCTGCTTTTCATTACACGCTGGATTACGCATTTGTGCGCGCCGACGTTTGTTTTTCTAGCTGGAACAAGTATTTATCTCCAAAAAATGCGTGGGAAGAGCATTCACGAACTATCGAAATTTCTGCTCAAGCGCGGGCTGTGGTTAATCGTGCTTGAGTTTACCATTGTCAGGTTCGCTATATTTTTTAATGTTGATTATTCTTTTTTAGGTTTGGCGGAAGTAATTTGGGTTTTTGGCGTTTCGATGATTATTCTTGCCGCGCTTATCTTTCTTCCGCTACGCGTAATCGCCGTGATTGGAATCGTGATGATTGCGCTGCATAATTTGCTTGACGGAATAAAAGTTCCACCTGCGACGGCGATGGCTGGAACGCCCGCGCCAGACGTGATGCAAAGGCTGTGGCTAATTCTGCATCAACCGGGTTTTGTGCCGCTATTAGGCAACAATCAGGCTTTGTTCATCGCTTACCCGTTAATTCCTTGGATTGGCGTAATGGCGGCAGGTTACGCGCTCGGTGTCGTTTATGGCTGGGAAACAGAACGAAGGCGCAGTTTCCTTTTCAAACTCGGATTCACGCTGACCATTCTTTTTGTTTTGGGCAGTGCGTTAATCACATATTTTTGGACGACGCAGACCAACTTCGTATTTATCATTTTAGATTTTCTCAACGCAACGAAATATCCGCCTTCGCTGCTGTTTCTGCTGATGACGCTTGGACCGTCGCTGTTGATTCTGGCTTGGGCAGATAAAATTAACGATAGAAGTGAGAATAATTATTTGAGCCGAATATTTATCACGTTCGGGCGCGTGCCGCTTTTTTATTTTATTCTGCAAATGTTTGTTGCACATATTTTCGGCGTGTTACTTAATTATTCGGCGGGCAAAAGTATCGATTATTTTTTCCTGAACTTTCCCGCCTCGGCAACCGCGCCACCTGATGCTGGATTTTCTTTGTGGGTAGTTTATACAGCGTGGATTGCCGGTTTAGTTCTTCTTTATCCGCTCTGCCGACGCTACGGTAAGGTCAAACAAAGCAAGCGAGGGTTTCCGTTCAGTTACTTATAAGGCGCCGCTTTTCTTTAAACATTGTCCCCGGCAACGAAACTTTACAAGAAAAGAATATGATTATGGCATTTCATAGGTAGTTATAAACAGCAAGACAAAAACTAAGGTCAAAACTGCAATAGTTAGAAGCGCATAATGAGACAGCCGCCAAGTTCTAAAACGGCAGGTGTGGCATTTTAACTGCCACTTCCTAAGCCTTCTCTCACAGCGATAACATTTAGGCATATATCTTAAGTTAAGTATTCATTAAAACTAGCTTCTATCCATCAACATCCTGCCTAAATCCATTAAAGATTGTTCATCAAGAAAGGCTATATCATCCAGTATCAGAAACATCGGAATCGTTATGTGTTCCATTTTAACGAGCATTTCAATTTCTTCGGTTGTGAAAAAGGCTTCAGTTGTTAAGATGCCGATTTTTTCAGATGAATGGCTTGTCCGGCGTATTGAAGTAGAACCATTCCAGTGCCGGGAACGCCAGTTATAGTCAAGCGGATTAGTTGTATGATGCAAGTGCAACATAATCATCAGGCGCAGTTTTATGAAATAGATAAGAAAGTAAATCTTTCTCATATTTATTCGCATTCTAAATTCGGATAGGTTTTACAATATAACAGCTTTCCTAAATAAAAATGAGTAGCCGGTTTAGATACTCTTTTCATTACCCATTTTCTCTTTTTAATGATTGCTAAATTATTTATCCGGGTATAGTATCCTGGCGACGGCTGAAGAAGCCGAAATTTAGAACAGTAACAGCGGGCGAGAATTGATTGAACAACATAAAGGCGATTGCTAACGGGGCAATCGCCTTTATGTTGTCTTAAATATCTAGGCTGTTCTGACCTACCGCTCATTTGAAATCGCGGCAGTCTTTCCCTGTTAATTCGTGCCGGTCTTTATTTTTTAGGTCTTCCGGCTTTAAGAATAAAAATCATTAACGTATCGGAGTATTCATACTCATAACAAATAACCATTCCTTTGTAATAGACCGCCTGCCGCCTCCTTGGGCAACCTCATCTAATCGTCGTTTTTTTTCCGAAACACTCAACTTGCAAAGGCAGTTCGAGTTCTAAATTTCCGCTTGATAAAATAGATTGAAGAGCGTCAACTCTTTCAACTGATTCTCTCCAAACTTTTGCCGTCTCTAAGTTCGCCGGATTGAGTAAATCCATTCTTCTCACCTTTAGAAAATTCTTCAGCCAAGTTGTTTCGTCCGTTACTTCGCCTGCCCGGTCAATAAGCGCGGCGATTGAATCGGCATCATCTCCGTCGCCGTGCTGGATTATTGTGTCGTAGAGAATCGCCCGCGCTATTGCGGTTTTCAGTCTCAATTTTCGGGCGTAACTTCTCGCCGGGTTGAAATATAGCTCGTCGTTTATCTCGTCTTGAACTGTGCAGAATAATTCATCTTTTGAACACTTACGCCACGCGCTAATGAACCCGCGGAGTCCACTTATGTTGCTGCTGTCTATTGTTGAGTTCAATCTTTCTAATTCGGGTAAGAATTTAGCGAGCATATTCTTCGGCTGGCGCTCCGAGTATTTTTTAACCACTAAATAAGCGTCGCCCGTTCCCGTGCAGAATCCGCTGCGCCCGCAAGTTATACCGCGCCCATCTTTCAAATTCTCGGCGTAATCGTAATGGATGCGGGTTGTGCCGTTTTCGAAAAAGGACGTTATTTTATCTATGGTTGTTTTCTGTTTTGGCGTAGGCGGGCGGTTATGGATTTTGTTAATTACTTTCATTTTAATAATCTAGTCCTCTTCAGTTACAATTTTAGGTTCATTTTTTATTTCCGAGTAAAATTTCTTAACCACTATAGAAAAGAGTAGCTAATTCGGCTACTCTTTTCTATTCTTATCTAACTCGTTTTGAAATCACCGCCGACTTCCATAAAAGCATTTTTCAGCCTAATGAAAAATTCTTGAATGTCCGGCTTGTCTGAAAGTTTAGCGATATTCTCGTCAAATTGTTCATAAACTCGCTTTCTTTGTTCATACGTGAATTCTACAAAATCGGTATATAAAATCCAGATTTGTTTTTCAATTTCAACGCGCCATCTAGCAGATAAACTTACTGCAATATGCTGGCTGTTAAATAAATCCCAAATACCATCTTTGAGCCACTCGGGACAATCATTGTGCTGGCTAACCGCTTCGATTAGTTAATAGTGGGTTAAGTTTGAAATTATAGGTCAATATCTATCGCTGCTCTAATTTGAAACTGACTCACTACTGATTAGTTCGGGAAGTTCATTTTTTACTTTTTTGGTGTTATTATTTTTTCTTGTTGATGAGCGCAAAAGACGCAGCGGAAAAATTAGGTTTTAGCGACAGACGGGTTCGCGCAATGATTAAAAAGAGGAAAAATCAAAGCCGTCAATGTCGGCGGCTATGTTATAGAAGAAAGCGAATTGAAAAATGTTCAAGTTCACGGCAAATCCGGTAGACCGAAGAAAGCAAAAGTGTGAAGATGTGAAGTTTAGAAAAACATTTTTCTTGACCAAAAAGGAAATCGTAAACTTAATTCGTTAAATTCGTTTATTTCGTAGGCACTGCAAAAATGGCTAAACGAATCAAAGATATTGAGAATCATCTGGAATGCTTCGAGGCAAGATGCGAGCGAGAAGCTAAAATTGAAGCGATTCGGGAAAGATATGAGTTATACCGATTAGTTATAAAACTAAACGTTGGGATAATCTCAATTCTTTGCGCCGTGTATGCCGTCTATATGCAATTTTGAACTTATGAATTACGAACTTTTAGAATCAGAGGAAGCCAAAGACCTTGAATTGAAAATAAATGAAAGGTTGGCGGACGGTTGGGAACTTCATGGAAGTTTAGTAACAGCGATTAAACCTGTTACATCAGAAGTTCGAGGCGGCATTGGGTATGCCGTAGAAGGTAAAATAATACTGTTTCAAGCTGTTATAAAAAATGAATCTGCAAATCGATAATTTTGAGCAAAGAAAAACGGCTTGAGCATTTATTCTCAAACCGTCTCTTTTCAGTTCTTTGACAACTGAATAAGTATTTAGCAAAAGCAGTCTATCAAAATACTTTGTATAGCGCGCAACTCACTATGTATCTAAAAATGTATCTATTACGTGTTATTACACAGGGTTTTTGAGTGATAGAATACTTTTAGATATTCAATAGATATAACCCTGTAACACTAGGTAAATATAGGTAAAATATATAACTTATGCATAAATTAGTTTTAATCAGACACGGCGAAAGCGAATGGAACAAGGAAAATCGTTTTACAGGCTGGAAAGACGTTGATTTGACCGAAAAGGGACGCGAGGAAGCAAAAGCCGCCGGAAAACTTTTGAAGGTGGAAGGTTTTGTATTCGATTTGGCGTTCACGTCCGTTTTGAAGCGCGCCATCAGAACGCTCTGGATAATTTTGGACGAAATGGATTTGATGTGGATTCAGGAAACGAAAAGCTGGCATCTAAATGAGCGGCATTACGGCAGTCTGCAAGGTTTGAATAAAGCTGAAACGGCGGCAAAATACGGTGACGAACAAGTTTTGTTGTGGCGTAGAAGTTACAATACGCCGCCGCCTGCAATGGAAATTAACGATGAGCGCTACGAAGGAAAAAAAGCCTGTTATACGGATTTGGGCGGGAACAAATATCCGCAAACCGAGTGTTTGGAAGATACGGTTGCGCGCGTCGTGCCGTATTTCGAGCAGGAAATTGCGCCGAAAATTAAACAGGGAAAACAAATTATCGTCGCCGCTCACGGAAATTCTCTGCGCGCGCTGGTTAAGTATTTAGACAATATACCGGATGAAGAAATTGTGCAGTTAAATATTCCGACGGGCATTCCGCTTATTTACGAACTAGATGAGAATTTGCAGGCGATAAAAAATTATTATCTTGGCGACGCAGACGAAATCGCGCGTGCGCAGCAGCAGGTCGCCAATCAAGGGAAAGCAAAATAAGGAAAAAGTTAAAAAGGTAAAAAGCAAAAGTGATTTGTTTGTAAATCATTTTTTAATTGAGCTGAAATTGCGCCGTTTATAGAAGGCGATGGAAAGAGAAAAACTCGAACAAGCCGTGAAAATCAATCACGAAACCAAAGGCGTCGTTAATCCGGTTTTGGTGCGCGGCATTGCCTTTATCGTCATAACGGTTTCGCTCGTCGTCTGCACGGTTTTGTGTATTCTGGCAATCTGGCAGTTTACCGAGTCCGACGCGGTTTGGCGCGCGATTGCCACTTTTATCGTCGTCAGCGTGGCGACCGGCGTTTTTACATTTGTTAATGAGAGATTGGGTTAGACGCCTTAATTTTTAATGACGGAAAACTTGCAGTTCAAAATCGGTGAAACAATCAAAAGAAATCGGCTCGACAAATTTCTTTTCGAGCAGATAACGTCCGTCAGCAAAATGTATCTGCGTAATTTGATTGAGCGCGACGAATGCAGTGTCAACGGCGAAATCAAGCCTGCCGGTTACCATTTGCTTGCCGACGACGTTGTTGAAATTAAAGTCAATTCGGCAGTTCAGACGGCAATGACGCCCGAAGCCTTGCCGCTTGAAATCGTTTTTGAAGACGAGGAAATTATCGTCGTCGATAAACCTGCCGAAATGCTCGTTCATCCGACGCTCGGACAAAAAAACGGAACGCTTCTAAACGCGCTTTCATATTATTTGAACGTAGAAAATGCGGCGCAAAATCAATTAGCAAATAATTCTCCGAAACTAAAATTCATTCGTCCCGTATTGATTCATCGCCTCGACCGTCAAACGTCTGGCTTGATGGTAATTGCAAAAACGGCGCGCGCCGCCAGAATTTTGTCCAGCCATTTTCAGAAAAAATTAGTTGAAAAAAAATATCTTACTGTCGTGCAGGGAAATGTTTCGGAGGATTCTGGAACGATAGACGCGCCAATCGGTCGTTTTGCTGAAGAAAAAATTTGGAACGTCAAAGCCGATGGCAAAACTGCTAAAACCTCATTTCGAGTCGTACAAAGATTTTCCGGCAAAACGCTTCTGGAACTTGAACCAATCACGGGCAGAACAAATCAACTGCGAATACACTGCGCGTATTTCGGTCATCCAATAATTGGCGACGTGAAATACGGCGGATTAGAATTTTCGCGCTTGTGCTTGCACGCTGCGAAGTTGAATTTTTATCATCCGCGCGAAAACAAACGAATGGAGTTTGCCAGCGAGATACCTTCTCAATTGCAATCGCTTTTAGAAAAATAATTTCAGCAAGTTTCTACCTATTTTAAGGGAAGCAAAAATCTAATCGATTATGAAAATTTAAAGAATATGTCTATTTATGAAAACTTAAAACCCTTAAATTTTGACGATATAAAAACTTACGAATTACGGTTACGACCGAGTAAGGTAACGGTTAAAGATTTTGCTAAGCCCTTTAAAGAAGATGAATCATTAAAAATTTTTCTCGATAAATTGCCGAATATTTTAGCCGTTCAATCCTTGCGAGAAATTGCCAAACAAATCAGGCGCGCCAGAGAATTAAAAAAACCGATTATTTGGGGAATCGGCGGGCATATTATAAAAACGGGGCTTGCGCCGTTGATAATCGATTTGATGAAAAAAGGTTTTGTTTCGGCAATTGCTTCAAACGGCTCGGTTCTGGTTCACGATACGGAAATCGCGCTTGTCGGTTTTACCAGCGAAGACGTTGATGCCACGCTTGGCAAAGGCGATTTCGGCGCAGCGAAAGAAACGGGAGAAGTCCTAAATTCGGCGGCGAAGAGAGGGATGAACGACAAAATCGGACTCGGCGAAGCTGTTGGCAGAGAAATACTCGAAAATAATCCGGTAAATGCAAACGTTTCGCTTCTTTGCCAAAGTTATATCCAAAAAATCCCCGTTACGACACATTTGGCAATCGGTGCGGACATCGGGCATTTTCACGCTTCGTGCGACGGAGCATCGCTCGGTGCCACATCGCACGCGGATTTCAAACTTTTCTGTTCGATTGTTAAAGAATTAAATGGCGGCGGAGTTTACTTAAATCTAGGTTCAGCCGTTATACTGCCGGAAATTTTTTTGAAAGCGGTAACAGTAGTGAAAAATCTGGATTTTCCGCTGGAAGATTTTACAACGGCAAATTTCGATTTTATTCAGAGTTATCGTCCGAACATAAATGTCGTTCGTCGTCCAACGGCTGGCGGCGCGGGACGCGGATTTTCAATAACGGGTCATCACGAATTTATGATTCCTCTTCTTGCCGCGCATATTTTATGCGATGAATAAATCACAAAAAAACCTCCGCCGAATTTTCGGCGGAGGTTTTCGTTGCCGGTCAAATGCAACAATTAACGGTAAATATGTTGTCCGTTGCTGTTGCGCCATTCATTTTCAAAATAAGTAGCATCATCATCATTTCTCGGAGTGATGCCAACTACAGCGCCGCCGTTTTTGACTCCTTCTTCATAAAGTTTTGCACGATCTTCGGGAATACCCGAACCGATTAAAGCGCCGACCAATCCGCCGGTTAAACCGCCCGCGCCTGCACCTGCAAGAGCAGCGGCAAGCGGTCCGGCAATAATCAATCCGACACCTGGAAGAAGCACGCTCGTTCCGATAGCGGCAATCCCGCCGATAATTGCGCCGAGTGTACCGCCGATAGCAGAACCCGTGCCGGCACCTTCCATCGCTTTACTTCCTAAAGCTGAATCATCGTCGCCAGCAAACCAAGTATCACGGGTTTTATCCGCCATCATTACGTTGATTTCATCTTTGCTGTAACCCCGACTGATAGCCGAGTTATATGCTTTTTCTGTGCTTGTGCGGTCATTGAACATCCCGGTTAAAACACGATTTTGACTTTGCCGTGCTGCACCCTCGCTGGCTTGCACTTCGCCTTCGCGCTTAACCGACGTATTGCCGGTAACCGTGCCGTAAGCGTCTTTGACATTACCTTCAATTCTTTCACCTAATGCTGATGCTTCTTCTTTTACTGTTCCTTCGTTATTCATAATAATCTCCTTCCCAAATTTAGATTTATAGCCCTATTGCTTGTTCTCAAGTAGAGCAATAAACGTGCCATTAAATATTTAATTATGTAAACGCAAGTAATTGCAGCAGACGAAAAATAAAAGTATAAAATTTCAATAATAAATTCAGGAAAATCTGTTTGAATTTGAAACACGAAAAATTATTTATTCGTCTTTATTCAAGACAAAATAAAATTAATTTTTCGGCGTTTGAAATGTATTTTGTTAGTAAATTTCAACCCAAAACTTTTTGTTAAATTTGCTTTCGTTCCAAAAACCTTTGAATAATTCTATTTTGGGACGAGAGTTTTTATTCAAAACAATACTGACGACATCGTAGCGAAATTTTATATTGTTGAGACGGAAAATTTTTCGATACATCCGCGCCGTGCGAGTAATTTGTCGCTGCTTGCGAAGGTCAACCGCTGCCAGAGGCGAAGCAAATTCGTCGGAAGTTCGCGTTTTGACTTCAACGAAACATAAAGCGTTTTCGTCGTAGCCAATCAAATCAATCTCGCCCGTTACCTGCGCGCCGACGCGGTTTCTGCCAATCGGAATTTTAAAGTTTGCCGCAACGAGCAGATAACCGTTTTTGACAAGAAACGCGGCGGCAAGTTCTTCGCCCTTTTGCCCGACGCTGCTTGAACTTCTGTCGGGCGAATGTTTATTCTGAATATCAAGCGATAAAAGCTCGGACATTTTTGTATTCTTAATAAAACTAAAATTATGTTGAATAATAATCGAACGGGTAAAATTTTTGCAATAATTTTTATTCTGCAAAGTTGTTTTTTGACCGCCGTATGTCAATCGAAACAGACCGAACAAAAGATGGGCGGAAACGACGCGCCGGAAATTGTAAATAACGCCGCTGCCCGAAAGTATCAAATAAAGCCGCAAGATTTACCGCCGCCGTTTGCGACGAAAAGCGTCAACCGCAGTTCGAGAATAATTAAACAACCGAAAAATGCGAAACTTTCTGTTCCCGCAGGCTTTAAAATAAACGTTTTTGCCGAAGGCGATTTCGATAATCCGCGCTGGATGACGCTCGCGCCGAACGGCGACGTTTTCCTCGCCGATTCGGGCGCGAACTCGATTATTGTTTTGCGCGACTCGAACAAAGACGGGACGATTGGCGAGGGCGAAAGATTCACGTTTGCAGACAGTTTAAGACAGCCTTTCGGTATGGCTTTCAGCGGCGGTTGGTTTTATGTGGCGAACACTGATTCGGTCGTGCGTTTCCGATACAAAAACGGACAAACAAAAGCCGAAGGCGCGCCCGAAAAAATTATAAACCTGACCGAAGGCGGTTACAACCAGCACTGGACGCGCAATATTATTTTCTCGCCCGACGGCAAAAAACTCTACGTTTCAATCGGTTCGCACGGAAACGTCGAACCTGAACAAGACGAGCGCCGCGCCGGAATCAGCGAATACAACCCGGACGGAAGCGGCTATCGACTTTTTGCTTCCGGCTTGCGTAACCCAATCGGTTTAGCGTTTAATCCAACGACGAAACAACTCTGGACGGCGGTCAACGAACGCGACGGTTTGGGCGACGACCTTGTTCCCGATTATGTAACTTCCGCACGGGACGGTGGATTTTATGGTTTTCCATACGCATACATTGGGCAGAATGAAGAGCCGCGACGGAAAGGCGAACGTCCCGAAATGGTAGCAAAAACAATCGTGCCGGATGTTTTAATCGAGTCGCATTCCGCCGCGCTCGGAATAGTTTTCTATAACGGAAAAACGTTTCCGAACGAATACGACGGCGACGCTTTTGTCGCTTTGCACGGCTCTTGGAACAGAGAAAAGCTGACGGGCTACAAAATTATTCGCATTCGCTTTAAGGATGGGAAGCCGGTCGATAATGCTTATGAAGATTTTCTTACGGGCTGGCTACCGGATGAGGCGAGCAATGAAGTTTGGGGAAGACCCGTCGGGCTGCTGGTCAATTCTGACGGCTCGCTTTTGATTTGCGACGACGGAGCAAACAAAATTTGGCGCGTGAGTTATTCAAAATAGTAATTTAAGCAAGGGAAAATGAATAATCTTAATCGGAATTTTCTAATTTACCATTTTCCAATTTTTGAACTATGAAAAAAATTGTGAAAACCGTCGCCATCGTTTTGTTTGCGGGTTTTATTTTGATTCAATTTATCCGTCCAGACCAAACAAATCCGCCAATTGTTCAAGCCGAAACTTTAGAAACGTCAACAGCAATACCGCAGAATGTCGAAGCAATTTTGCAGCGGTCCTGCAACGATTGTCATACAAATGCGACAGTTTATCCGTGGTATTCCAATGTCTCACCGTTTAACTGGCTGCTGGCAAATCATATCAACGACGGGCGCAACCAACTAAATTTTTCACTCTGGAATACTTATGAAGACAGCCGTAAGCGTCGAAAATTAGACCAAGTTTGCGAGCAGGCAACAAGCAGCGAGATGCCTCTGCCGTCTTATTTGTGGATTCACCGAGATGCAAAACTCTCGCCCGAAGACGTAAAAATTCTCTGCGATTGGTCGGATGCCGAAAGAGAAAAATTAGCGCAAAAACAATAGTTTTGTAAAAAATTACGGTCAACTTTTTATTATTTTCCTGCATCGAAAATCGTGAAGTTTTCTACTTCAACTCGCAATTTTTCAAAAAATAAAATCAATGAAAAACAATTTGTTTGGAATAATTAAAGCTGTCGTTTTTGCTGTTTTAATCGGTTTTTGTATTTCTATTTTTTATCCGACTGGCTACGCTCAGCAGATAAATGTAGCAAGCGGCAGGATAATTTCTACCGCTCAAGATTCTGATAGCTTCGACGCAGACGATTTTCAAATTCTTGATTTAATCAATACCGAGCGAGCTAAAAACGGTTTGAGCCAACTGTCTTGGGACGACGATTTGGCGTCAATTGCGCGCGATTATTCCGAGCGAATGGCAAGAGAGAATTTTTTCAGCCATTTTGATTCAAACGGGCAGAGCGTTTTAGAGCGCGCGAAAACGGCAAAATTAAAACACTGGAGCAAAATCGGCGAAAATCTTTTTTCGTGCGAAAATGTCAGCCGCTTCGACGGTTTTGCAGTGCAAAATTGGATGAACTCTCCGACGCACCGAGAGAATATTCTCGACGACGAATGGACGGCGACCGGCGTCGGTATTGCTAAATCGGAGAGCGGTGAAATTTTTATCACGCAGATTTTTATTAAACACTGAGGGGCGCGATAAAAATTTTATTTCAAAAAGGCTTGAAATCTTCAAGCCTTTTTTATTTTTAAAGATTCAAACGGCAATGATTTTTGCCTTTTATCTTTTACCTTTTGCCTTTTCTGCATCTGTGGCAAAATATAATTTATGGCTTTGCTCAAGATTGTAAATTATCCCGCGCCTGTTCTTCTCGAAGTCGGCAAGCCTGTTGAAGATTTTAACGCCGAATTAAAACAGCTTGTCGAAGATATGTTCGAAACGATGTATGCGGCGAAAGGCGTCGGGCTTGCCGCGCCGCAAGTTGCCGAATCGAAGCGTATTTTCGTAATGGATTGTTCGGGTGGCGAAGACGAGGCGCAAAAACTCGCGCTTGTAAATCCCAAAATAATACACGTAGAAGGCTCGCAGGAAGGCGAAGAAGGTTGTCTGTCTTTTCCCGGTATTTACACGACGATTCAAAGAAATATGCGCGCAATCGTCCGCGCGCAAGATGTTTCGGGCAATTGGTTTGAAGTTGACGGAACAGAACTGACGGCGCGTTGTTTATTGCACGAAACCGACCATTGCGACGGGATTGTTTTCTTGGATAGAATGACGGTTTTGAAACGTGAGATGGCGAAACGGAAAATTAAGAAGTTGCAAAAGACGGGCGAATGGAAGTAATTATCACAATAAGCCTTAAGTAATGAAACTCATTAAACAAATAGAAATTAAAAGTTTTAGGTCTTTCGGAAATAGAAAGCAAGAGTCGTATAAACTTATTAAATGTAATGACCTAAATATTATTTCGGGTGCAAACGATTCAGGTAAATCTAATGTTCTTAGAGCATTAAATCTTTTTTTTAATAATCTTACTGACCCTAATGTGATTTTTAATTTTGACAGAGATTTTCATAGAATTCCCAATCCAGATGAAGATGATGTAAAAGTTCAGTTAGTAACAATCAAAATTTGGTTTGATAATCAAAAAAACAAAGGTAAAAACGTAACCTCTCCAGTAAATGTTTATCTTCCTGCAGAATTTTGGGTTAGTAAAACTTGGAAAAGAACTTCAACATATACAAACGATGACATCATAACCAGCATAGAAAGAGAGTTTGAAAAAGAAAAGGGTGAAAATTTTGAAAACTTTTTGAATGAGGAGATTAAAGACAAACGCACTTTAAAGTCAGTTGTCAAAGCAAGTCTTCAAAGACAGCTTACAGATTTTCTTCACTCAATCCAATTTCATTATGTTCCCGCAATAAAAGATAGAGATTATTTCTCACACCTTTATGGTGAGTTGCAAAAAACTCTTTGGAAATCCAAAAAATCAACTGTAGAAAGAAAGAAAATTGATTTTGAACAAACTATTCAAGCTGAAACAAATCAGTTGATGGAAGAGTTCAAATCTTCCATTTCTGCTTCCAGCATTATTGATTTTAATCCAGTTTTTGAACTACCAAGCGATTTAATAAATTTATTTAGGGCTTTGGTTGTTCAGACGGGAAATGTAGATTTAACACTTAGAGGAGATGGATTTCAAGCGAAATTAATTCCTGAAATTTTGCATTTTATTTCTCAAAAGGAATTAACATTAACTTCTGCAAGTGTAAGAAGCGGCGAAAAATCAAAAAAATACTTCATTTGGGGATTTGAAGAACCCGAAAACTCTTATGAATACAAAAATGCACAGTTACTTGCTGAAAAATTCAAAACAAGGTTTATAGAAAATGCACAAATCTTCATAACAACCCACTCTTTCAATTTTGTCTCTTTAGAATCAGAAAATGTATCAAAATATAGAGTCTGGAAAGACAATAAATTTTCGAGTTCAAAAATTGCAAAAATCAAATCAGACCCTAACGGGAGGTTGAATTTTGAAGGCAATGATTTTAAATCTGACGAGAAAAAATTAGAAGAAGAATTAGGAGTATTTTATTTAAATTCTCACCTTGATGAAATTTACAAAAAACAGGAAGAAGATTTGAAAGCTATTCAAGAAAAATTATCTTCAATTAACAAACCTATACTCTATACTGAAGGTAATAATGTTAATTTTATTAAAAAGGCTAAAGAGTTTTTTGGCTCTGAACTAGAATTGGACATTGAAAGTCTAGGCGGAAAAAATGAATTAAAGCACTACTTCAGTAAATTTGCTCAAACAGGTTACGACAGGCATAAAATGTTTTTTGTTTTTGATTGTGATGCAGTTGCAGAGTATGAGGCTTGTTTAGAAAAGAAAACTAAACTTTTGTTACCATTTATTTTCAGATTGAATTCGGAAAATAATGTTGAAGAAATTAAAAAGGGTATCGAAAACTTATTTGATACGGCATTATTTGATAACGAATCTAAATTGTTTAGTGTAACTGAGACAAAAAGAGACGGGAATATATTGTCAAGAAATAGAAGCCTAAGAAAATCAGAATTTCAAAAATTCATTATTGAAGAAAGAAATATAGAAGAAGATTTTTATAATTTTTCTGAATTATTTAAATTTATTGAAGAAAACTTAAATGAGTAATAGGAAACAGAGAACAAAACTATGCAGACACAAAAAAGTTTAGACGAATTCAAAAATGAACCGTTCACCGATTTTACGCGAGCAGAAAACGCTGAAGCGATGAAAGCGGCAATTGAACAAGTTAGGAACGAACTTAGACGCGAATATCCGGTTATTATCAACGGCGAAAAGATTACGCTCGAGAAGAAATTTGAAAGCATCAATCCGGCAGAGAAATCGCAGATTGTCGGCGTATTTTCGGATGCCGACGCTGATGCGGAAAATCTTGTCAAACGGGCGATTGACGCAGCGACCGAAGCGTTTAAGACTTGGCGAAATGTTTCGGCGGAAGAACGCGCTGAATATCTTTTCAAAGCAGCGCGGATTGTGCGCGATAGAAAGCATTATTTTTCGGCTTGGATGATTTTTGAAACGGGAAAAACTTGGGCGGAAGCCGACGGCGACACGGCGGAGGCGATTGACTTTCTTGAATTCTATGGACGCGAAATGCTGCGCTGGGCGGGCGACCAGCCGATAACGAAACTCAATGGCGAAGACAATCGGTTTGAATATGTTCCGCTCGGCGTCGGCGCAATTATTCCGCCTTGGAATTTTCCGCTGGCGATTATGTGCGGAATGACGATGAGCGCGGTCGTAACGGGAAATACTTGTGTCTTAAAACCTTCGCCCGACGCGCCGACTGTCGCTTATAAATTTATTGAAGTTCTTGAAGAAATCGGCTTGCCCAAAGGCGTCGTCAATTTTCTGGCGGGAAGCGGCGCGGCTGTCGGCGAGCGTCTCGTTCAAAGTCCGAAGACGCGATTTATATCTTTTACGGGTTCAAAGGCGGTCGGTCTGCATATTTACGAAGAAGCGGCGAAAACGCGCGAAGGGCAGAATTGGATGAAGCGCGTCGTTGCGGAAATGGGCGGCAAAGACGCGATTGTGGTTGACGAAGACGCGGATTTGGACGCGGCGGCAATCGGAACGGTGCAGGCGGCGTTCGGTTTTCAAGGGCAGAAATGTTCGGCTTGCTCGCGCCTTATTGTCAATGAAAAAGTCCACGACGAACTGCTTGAAAAAATCGTTGAACACACGAAGAAATTAAAAATCGGCTTGCCAACTGAAGGCGACACGAATATGACCGCCGTTATCAATCAAAAATCTTTCGACAATGCGACGAAAATGATTAAAAAAGGAATTGAGGAAGGCGGAAAGGTTTTGACTGGCGGAAGCGGCGATAACAAAAACGGTTTTTATATCGAACCGACAATCATCGACGACGTTAAGCCGGGCGCGACAATCGAACAGCAGGAAATTTTCGCTCCGGTTTTAGCCGTTATTAAAGCCAGAGATTTCGACCATGCGCTTGAGATTGCCAACGATACGCAATACGGTTTGACCGGCGCGGTTTATTCGGAAAACGAGGAAAAATTAGAAAAAGCCAGGCGTGAATTTCACGTCGGCAATCTTTATTTAAACCGCAAATGCACGGGCGCGCTCGTCGGCGTTCACCCGTTCGGCGGTTTTAATATGTCGGGAACAGACTCGAAAGCGGGCGGGCGAGAATATCTGCTGCAATTTATGCAGGGCAAGTCAATCGCTCGAAAAATCACGACGAACAAACGCGACAACAGCGAGGAAGTTTCAAGCGCGGGCGATACGACGGCGAAAGCCTTTTAATCGCGGAAGTATCGTTAATTCCAAAATTTAACAAATCAAACGTAAATCGGGTCGCTCGCAAATTTAAAAGAGGAACGGTAGGAATAAAAATGAAAATCACTAATTTTATAAAATTGCCGCTTTGCGGCGCGTTAATATTTCTTTCGGCAGCGGCAAGTTATTCGCAGAAACGCGAGACGGCAAAAACAGCCGCTCCGAAACCAATCGTTTTTGCTGTTTTAAATGATGGTCAGACGATTGAACCGATAGCGCAAATTGAAAAAGGCAAATTGGTTGAGCCGGTTAACGGCGGCGACGAACCGAAGCAATTGGCGAGTTTTGTCAGGACATTTTATAAACCGAATACCAAATACAGTCTTATCTTCGGCGGGAAGTTAAGCGGGACGGTAACGGTTAAAACTTCCGACCCGAATTCGGATTGCGGCAAAAATCTGGCGACGGTTTCAGTGCAATCGGCGAAAGCGAAATTAAAAGGTTTTGTAATGGGACTGGCGACCGACGCGCGGACACAGCCGACCGCTTTGGGAGTGCGGCGTTTGCCGACATATTCGGAGCGTCTCGCTATCGAATCGCTGGTTCGCGCCGAATTCGCCAAACAGGGCGTAGCCGCCGGAGCGTTAAAAGATTTGCATTATTACAACTTAACCGCGATTGACGTTGATAATGACGGCAAAGCCGAAATGGTCGGCACATTCTGGGTTGAAAGCTCCGCCAAAGAAAGGAATCTGTTGTTTTTTATTGCCGATTTGGGCAGCGACGATAAATATAGTTTCGGTTACAGTGATTATAAAAAAATTACGCCCGCAGAAGTAATGAGCGGAGAGATAAAAGATTTAGATGAATTGGGCGGCGAATTATTGCTTGACGTTATTGATTACGACGGAGACCGGACAGCCGAAATTTTCACAATCGATAAGGCGTTTGAAGGAAATAATTTTCACGTTTACAGTCGCCGCGACGGAAAATGGTCGAAAGTTTTTGAAGGTTATAATTATCATTGCGCTTATTAAAATATCTGCGGAATTGGTTCGTTAAAGCAGGCGATAAAAAATGAAAAAAAGATTTTCTTTAGATTGGAGATTTCCGAAATGCGTAGTTCTATCGGTTGTGATTTTTTCCTTGATTTCGCTGCCGTCGGCGCAAACGACAAAACCTGAAGTTCAATCGCGTTTTCCCGTCAAACGTGAAGAATCACCCGAAACCTGGCGACGCGACGGCTTGAACGCAATCGAGCAGGCGAAAAGTTTGAAGGCGCGCAAGGGACGAGCGAAAAACGTGATTCTTTTCTTGGGCGACGGGATGGGAATCTCGACCGTAACGGCAGCGCGCATTTTGGAAGGTCAGATGCGCGGCGAAAGCGGCGAAGAAAATCGTTTGAGCTTCGAGCAATTTCCGTTTGTCGCACTGTCTAAAACTTACAGCGCGAACCAGCAAACTTCGGATTCTGCGCCGACGATGAGCGCGATTATGACGGGTATAAAAACTACCGAAGGCGTATTGTCGGTCAATCAAAGCACAGTTCGCGAAGATTACAAAACTGTTCGCGGAAACGAAACCGAAACGCTTCTTGAATTAGCGGAAGACGCCGGAAAATCCACAGGCGTAGTAACGACCGCACGCCTGACTCACGCGACGCCCGGTGCTTGTTACGCGCACACGGCTGACCGCGATTGGGAGACGGACAAGGACATTTTCGACCGCTCGAAAGAAGCGTTCGACGCGAAATTTCCCGACATCGCGCGTCAGCTTTTAGAATTCAATCACGGCGACGGTTTAGAAGTTGCGCTCGGCGGCGGGCGCACGAAATTTTTGCCGAAAGAAATCAACGACCCTGAATATGAAAACGTGAAAGGTGAACGCTTGGACGGCAGAAATTTAACGAGCGAATGGCTGAAAAAATATAAAGATTCGGCTTACGTTTGGAATCAGAAGCAGTTTGACGCAATCGACGCTAAAAAGACAAAACATCTGCTAGGACTTTTCGAGCCGTCGCATATGCAATACAACTACGACCGTCCGAAAGACAAAGCGGGCGAGCCGAGTTTGAGCGATATGACGGCAAAGGCGATTGATGTTTTATCGCAAAACAAAAAAGGTTTTTTCCTAATGGTCGAAGCCGGAAGAATTGACCACGCGCACCATAACGGCAACGCTTTTCGCGCGCTGACCGACGCGGTTGAACTCTCGAACGCAGTGCGGGCAGCCGAAAGTAAAATCAATCTCAACGACACTTTGATAATCGTAACCGCCGACCATAGTCATACTTTTACAATCGGCGGCTATCCGATTCGCGGCAACAATATTCTGGGTCTCGTGCAGGAAGTTGATACGCACGGATTGCTGGAAGACAAACCGAAAAGCGACAAAACCGGCAAGCCATATACAACGCTCGGCTACGCTAACGGCAAAGGTTATCGCGGCGGCGAACGTCCAAACTTAACCGAAGAACAAGTTACAAATCCCGATTACAAACAGGAAGCCGCCGTTCCGCTTAACGACGAAACACACGGCGGCGAAGACGTTGGAATTTTTGCGAACGGCGCTGGTGCGTATCTTATTCACGGCGTGATGGAAGAGAATTGGATTTTCTACGCGATGCAAGATGCGATGCGATTGAAAAAATAGTTCAAGACTCAAAGTCAAAAACAACCTTGAACTTTGAACTTTGAATTTTTTATGCGAATTGTTTTTATGGGAACGCCGCTTGCCGCCGTTCCGAGTTTAGAAAAATTGATAAGCGACCAACACGAAGTCGTCACTGTTTGGACGCAGCCCGACCGTCCGGCTGGGCGCGGAAATCGTTTGAAAATGCCGCCGGTTAAAGAATTTGCGCTTGAAAAAAACTTAAACGTTCATCAGCCAGCAAAAATTAAAACAGTCGAAAGTTTAGAGCTTTTTAAATCATACGAAGCGGATGTTGCCGTAGTCGTTGCTTACGGCAGAATTTTGCCTGAAACCTACTTAAAGGCGTTTCCGAAAGGCGCGATTAACGTGCATTTCTCCTTGCTTCCGAAATATCGCGGCGCTGCTCCGGTCAATTGGGCAATCGTTAACGGTGAAACAAAAACCGGAATTACAACAATGAAAATGGATGCCGGACTCGATACGGGCGATATTCTTCTGCAAAGCGAAACCGCAATCGACGCAGAAGAAAATGCAATAGATTTAATGGCGCGGCTGTCGTTTGAAGGCGCAAATTTGTTGAGCGAAACTCTAAAAAAGTTAGACCAAATCAAGCCGCGTCAACAAAATGACGACGAAGCAAGCTACGCGCCCGTTATGGTTAAAGAAGAAGGCAGAATTAATTGGGAATCGCGCGCTTCAACGATAAAAAATCACGTGCGCGGTTTTCAGCCGTTTCCGACTTCGTTTACAACTTATCAAGGCAGAAAATTAACCGTTTGGAAAGCAGAGGAAGTTCAAAGTTCAAAGTTCAAAGTTCAAAGTTTGGAATTCGGTGAAATTTTAGAGGCGAAAGGCGACGAACTTATGATTGCTTGCGGCGGCGAAACGGTTTTGAAAATAAACGAATTACAGATTGAAGGCAAGCGCCGTATGAACACGCGCGATTTTTTGAACGGCGTCAAAATCCAAACTGGAGAAAGACTTGTCTAAACAACCAATCGATAATCCAAAATCTAAAATACAAAATCGAAATGTTTCGCCTGCCAGACGCGCCACTTTTGAAATACTGCAAAAAATCGAACGAGAAAAGGCATTTTCATCCGTGCTTTTGCCGCAAGCGGAAGTGAAACTCGCTTTAAGAGACAAAAGCCTTTGCCACCAGATTACGCTCGGAGTTTTGCGGCGGCAGATGTATCTCGACCGAATTGTTCAATCTTTCAGCAAAACAAAAATTGCGAAACTTGATTTGGAAGTTTTAATAGCTTTACGAATCGGACTTTTCCAAATACTTTTCCTCGACAAAATTCCTGCTTTTTCCGCAATAAACGAGTCGGTAAATCTTGTTCATCTGGCGAAAAAACGCTCGGCTGCGGGAATGGTTAACGCGATTTTAAGACGCGCCGTTCGTGAGAAGGATTTTAAGTTTAGATATGCCGATGAAATCGAAAGAGTTTCGGTCGAAACTTCGCATCCGCGCTGGCTGATTGAACATTGGACGCGCACCTACGGTTTTGAAGAAACCGAAAAACTCGCGCTGGCAAATAACGAAACACCGCCGCTCGCCTTTCGATTAACAAAAAAAGGAGATGAAAAAACCGTCGAGATTTTGCGAAAGCTCGGTTTAGAAATAACCGAATCAAACATTGCCGAAAACGCTTTTCTGGTAACAAAACCGAATGAAATGCTGTTTGCTTTTGCCGAAGAAGGGAAAATTTATTTTCAAGAAGAGTCTTCTCAATTAGTCGGCGAAGCTGTCAAACTTCAAAACGGCGAAAATTTTTTGGACGTTTGCGCCGCGCCGGGAAGTAAATTCATGCAAATCTTAAATTCCAGATTCCAAATTTCAAATTCCAAATTCCAAACTGTAAATCACAAATCAAGTAATCTGGAATCTGGAATCTGGAATCTGGAGTCAATCTCCGTTGCCGGAGATTTGCACGAGCATCGTCTTCATTTTTTGCGAGAATCTGCCGAAAATCAAGGCTTGAAAAGTTTTAATTTGGTTGCTTACAATGCCGAAAGCGAGTTGCCGTTTGCCGAAAATACATTCGATTGTATTCTGCTCGACGCGCCTTGTTCGGGAACGGGAACGATTCGGCATAATCCCGAAATTCGTTATTTTCTGGCGGAGAAAGATTTTCTTGAACTTCAAACAAAACAACTTACAATCTTAAAAAACGCATCAAAGATTTTGAAAAAGAGCGGGCGAGTTGTTTATTCAACCTGCTCGCTCGAACGTGAAGAAAACGAATCGGTAATTGAATATTTTCTCAAAGAAAATCGGGAGTTTGAAAAGAATTCGCCGACAGTGCCGCAGAAATTTCTAACTGCAGAAAACTTTGCGCGAACTAATCCGGCAAGAGACGCCAGCGATGGATTTTTCATTGCAGTTTTGAAGAAAAATTAAATTTTTGCTATCTTTATAAAAGATTTCCCTTCGTCGCTTGCGGCAAAAGGTGTTAGACTTTTCTTTTATTTTCCGCATTTTCAAAACAAAAAAATGAGTTTTATAAAAAAAGGCGCGTCGGCGCTTGGCAAATTGCTTATTGTGTTGGCGCTGGCAATGACGTTTATCGTCGGACTTGTCGGCGTAGTTTATATGTCGCTGCAAGGACAGGAAATAAAAGTTCCTGAAATTGTCGGCAAAGATTTGAACCAAAGCAAAGAAGAATTAGCCGAACTTGGATTAAAGGTTCAGAAAAGAGCCGACCGTTTCAGCAACGAAAAGCCGAATACGGTTTTGGAACAGATTCCGAAAGCCGGCGACACGGTAAAAACCGGACAAATGATTCTGGTCGTAACCAGTAAAACCAATCCCGAAGGCGAGGAAACACCGGCGACGATAAAAAAAACGGGCGACGAAGACGACACGGAAAAAATTGAAGAATTGATTTCCGATAAACCGAAAAAATCGAATAAAGCTAACGCGAACGCCAATTCAAACAAAAAGAAAACTTCTACGACGCGCGATACTTTGAGCAATAATTCAAACAACTCCAATTCAGATTCTTCCGGTACGAATTCAAATAAAACAAACTCAAACACGGGCGCGCCAAGGGACAATAAAAACGGTTCGACAAACACGAACAAAACCGTAAATTCGGGCGAGGCGAAGAAACCAAATAGCGAAGCAAAACCCGCGACCGTTAAACCGCCAGCGGGCGCAGAGGCGCGACCGCGAAAGACGCCTTAAATCAAAGACGTTCAAGCAACGGAAAGTTTCGATTTTGCAACAAAGCTAGAAGAAAAAATCAGCGTGAGCCGAAAAGCCAATTCTTAAATGTTTGAAATAGCTCCGTCAATTCTGTCATCGGATTTCGGACGCCTTGCCGAAGAAATTCGCGCTGTCGAGCAAGGCGGCGCAACAGTTCTGCACGTTGATGTGATGGACGGGCATTTTGTTCCGAATATCACAATCGGCTTGCCTGTGGTCGAATCAATTCGCAAAGTTACCGATTTGACGATTGACACGCACTTGATGATAGAAGAGCCGAGCCGTTATGCCGTAAAATTTGTCGAAGCCGGAGCAAATATGGTTTCGGTTCACGTCGAAGCGGATGTTCATTTGCAAAGAACTTTAACGGCGATCAGAGAAGCGGGCGGGAAATCCGGCGTGGCGATAAACCCTGCAACGCCGCTCGTCGCTTTGGAAGAAGCGCTGCCTTTTGCCGATTTCATTCTGCTGATGTCGGTCAATCCGGGTTTCGGCGGTCAGAAATTTATCCGCACTTCGCTTGATAAACTCCGCCGCTTGCGCCGTATGATTGACGAGCGCGAACTCGAAACGAGAATCGAAATTGACGGGGGTATCGGCAAAGATAATATCGCCGAGATTGTCGAGGCGGGCGCAGAAATCATCGTTGCTGGTTCTGCCGTTTATGGCAAAGGAAAGCCTACCGAAGCCGTTCGAGAACTTATCGAAGCGGCAACGGTTTGGGCGTAGAAAGCGCAATTAAAATGCAAAATGGAAATTAAAGAAGAACACAGAATTATATTTTCCGTTTTCCGTTTTCCATTTATTAAAGAGGTAAATATGTTTTTTCGTAAAAATAAAGTCATTATTTTGAGTTTGTTGGTTGTTTTAAGTTTTGTCTTTTCTGTTCCGGCGCAAAAGAAAAATAATGATGGTTCGCCAACGCAGCGACTCGAAGTGATGCGGCAGAAACTCGATTCTCTGCGGCGTTCGGTCAGCGGAGCAATTTCTGCATTCAAAGACGACAGCAAAGAAGATAAAACGAAAAAAGACGATAAAGCCTCTTTGGAAACTCCGGCTGCGCGTTTGAAAGGTTTAGATAAAGATGCGTCGAGATTTGAGTCGGAAGTTACAAGTTTGCGCGGAAAAGTTGACCGCGCTGAAAAGTATGAGATAAGCGATATAGACCAACTCGAAACCTCTGTTTCCGAATTGCAGACGAGAGTTGATAATACTTTGACGGAAACAGCAAGCGCACGCGCAAATCCGAAATCGGCGGTTGGCACGCCGCGCCAAGTCAAGAAAAAAGGTAAATTCCTATGGATTTTCGGCGGCGGCTCGGACGAATATGAAGAATTAATCGGAGACGTAACACCGGGACGCGACCGCGAACTTTTTGTCGTTGCCACTAAAGAAGTGCGTAAAAATAATTACGATGTCGGGCGCCTTCTGTTTCAAACAATCATCACGACTTATCCCGATTCGCCCTATTTGCCGATGGCAAAACTTGCCGTTGCCGATTCGTTTTATCTGGAAGGCACGACGAGCGCGCTCATTCAAGCCGTTCAAGGCTATCAGGATTGGCTGACGTTTTTCCCGACGCATCCGCTTGCTGACCGCGTAGTGCTGAAAATCGCTGAATCCGAAATGCGTCAAATCGGTTTGCCCGACCGCGATTACACGCACGCCAAACGCGCCGAACAGCGCCTTCGAGCGCTTCTCCAACAATATCCGAATACAAATTTGCGCAAAGAAGCCGAACAGCGTCTCGAAGAAGTTCAAGACAATCTCGGACTGCATAATCTTTACATCGCCGATTATTATTACGGTTTATCGGTTACCCAGAAAAAAGGCGGTTTGAAAGGCGCGCAGTCGCGTTACCGCGAGATTTTGGATAAATATCCAAACTTCAGTTTTATGGACGAAGCGCTGTATCGTCTTGCTGTAACTTATCTCGTTGAAGAGGAAACCGACCAAGCGGCGAAATACTTTCAACAGCTTGTGCGCGATTATCCGAACAGCGAATATATAGATAAAGCAAAAGAGCAGTTAAAAATAATCGGTGCGAGTATTCCTGAACCGAATCCAGAAAGAAATAAAGTTATGCCGCCGGAAAAGAAATCGTTTTTTGCCAACTTTAAAAGCCAGCTTTTCGGAATCTATCCGCTGACGATTGACAAAAACGGCGTGTTGATGACCCACAATTTTGATAAAACGAAATTTGAACTGATTGACCAAATTATCGTCAATCAAGGCGACATTTCCGCTTCGCAAATACCGAAATCGCTGACGACCGTAATCAAACAAACTGAAAACCAGCCGCAGAAATAAAATTTCTCCCCGAAGCCGAAAAGTTTATATAATGAATGCGCGGTGATATATCACCGCGCAAATTTAATTTGTCAAAAATCATTGCGGCAAATTGGAAAAGGTTTAATAAGGATTTTAATGAAAAATAAAATTTCCGTTGTCTTCAGCCTTGTTTTATTCAGTTCTCAAAGCATATTTGCACAGATTGATAAGACACCTCAACCGCCTCCGCCGTCGAAATCTTCGGACGCGCCAAAACTTAGCGAAACTCTTTCCAAAAATTTAAGCCAGCTTCCGCCGCAAACCGAAATTCCGCGCGAGCGGCGCCAGCAGGCATACGCCAAACTACTCGAAGGACAGCGTTATCTTTGGAGTATGAACCCGCAACACGCGAAATCAAATGTGGCTGATAACGCGCGACTTGCCAAAGAATCTCTGCAGCAAGCGGTCGAACTCGACCCGACTTTAGCCGAAGGTTATACGGCGCTTGCCGAGCTGAATTTGAATGTTTCGCCAAGGGATTTTGAAGAATCAATACTGCTGGCTAATATTGCCGTTAAAATTAACCCGGACAATTTCGGCGGGCATCGTATTTTATCGCGTCTTTATACGATTAAAAGTAAATTAAATTACGGTGTTTTGGACGAAATTAACACTGCCAAAGCAATTTCAGAATGGAAGGAAATAGCGCGTCTTGACCCGCGAAACGCCGAGGCTTTTGCCTTTTTAAGCGAATTTTACGCCAGAACGAATCGGCGTGCCGAACAAACGGATGCCTTGAGAAGATGGCTGGCTGCCGCCGCGCCGCTTGAGCCGCGATTTTATCAAACAATTACGGGCGGAGAAAGTGATTTGTCGCCGGAAAGCGCCTCTCTAAAACTCGGCGGCGTTCTGCTCGACGCGGGAGAAACGCGCGAAGCCGTCGAAATTTTAAGTCGAACGATTGCTGACAATCCCGAAAATACGCGGGCAATCGAACTTCTTCGTGAAGCGGTCGAGGCGGCTGATGAAAGTTCTGCGGTCGTTGCCGCTCAAGCATTAAGCCAAGCGGTTTATGCCAACCCGGAAAATACTTCTTTAATCGCGCTTTTAGCGCAAACTCAAGCGCGCGCCGGAAACATTGACGAAGCGGCGCGGATTCTGCGCGATTCGTCCCGAAAACTTGCCGAAAGCGATAAAACTTCAGCCGCAAATCTGCAGATTGCTCTAGGCGATATTTATTTCAACGCCGACCGTTTTAACGATGCGCTGACCGTTTATGAAAACGCATTGAAGGCGCGCGGAATAAATAGCGGCAATTTAATTCAGGACGATGAGCGAGATTTTGCAATTCGCACGTTTGAACGGATGATTCAAACTTACAAAAAAGCAAATCGCCCGAATGACGTTAAGATATTAATCGAACGCTCTCGCGGGCTTTTAGGCAAGCAAGATTTATTTCCCGACCGGCAGCTTATAATGTTTTACCGCGAAACGGGAAAAACGCTTGAGGCTTTGCAAGTCGTTCGCTCGCTGCGCGCACGCGATTCTGTAGATTACGGTCTTCTGCGGCTTGAAGCCTCAATTTTAACCGACGCCGGAAAGGTTGATGAAGCCGTAGCTTTGATTAAACCTTTAATCGATAAAAAGAAAATTGCCGGCAACTTAGCAGACGGTAACAAAACATCTGTTATGTCTGTGCCGATGTATGACGATTTTACAAATTATCTGTTTATATCGAGTCTCTACAATCAGGCAAAACGCGGCAAAGAAGCGGTCGAGGCGGCAAATCAAGCAATTGCAATCGGTCAAGGCGCGGAGAGAAAACAAATCGCCAAGCTGACTTTAGCAACGGCGCAGCAAACATCCGGCAATTTTCAAGCTGCCGAAGAAACTTTGCGCGGACTTCTTCAGCAATCGCCGGGAAATCCGATTGCGCTGAATAATTTGGGCTATTTTCTGGCGGAGCGCGATACAAAACTCGACGAAGCGCTAACGCTCATCGAACGTGCCGTCAAAATCGACCCGACAAATTCTTCGTATCTGGACAGTTTGGGCTGGGCTTATTTCAAACTGGGAAATTACGCGCAGGCGGAAAAATATTTGAAACAGGCGCTTCGATTTGATTCAACTTCTGCAACAATCCACGAACATCTCGGCGACGTTTATCAAAAACAAGGGAAACTCGCGCTTGCCAAAATAAGTTGGCAGAAATCCATAACCATTTCTATTGAAAGCGAGCAGATTTTACGGCTCAAATCAAAATTAAATTCGATAATCATTAATCATCTCTTTTGAAAACGACCAAATTTCAAGGCTTAAATCAAAATTAAATTCCGTTAAATAAAACGCCTGCGTTTTGCAAATATATATGGAAATCAAATCGCATTAATGGTATGTTTTAAATAGCATATTTTACTTCCGCAAAATATGCCCAAAACAAAAAATTAACGAGTAAATCCTAAAATTTATTCAAAACCTTAGTCCGATAAAGGCAACTGCAGCAGCGATGCGGCAGGCGCAAAATCGTGAGTCTCAAATTTTCCGTTTGAGATGGTCTGATTTCCGAAGTTGAGGTTACCGATGCAC
>JALYZF010000114.1 GCA_030948995.1 Acidobacteriota bacterium | reverse complement strand
AATTTAAAAAACGCTGTCGGGCGTAAAAGCGATGAACGATTTCTTCTAAAAACCCTTCGTAAGTAAAATTCTGCAAATCGTAATTAGGCTTTAATTTATACATTAGTGGAAGCGCTACGCGCCAAGCCATCCAAATTCTCTGCCGCTCGGTCAAATCCCATCGCCGCCGCAAAAAACTCTCGACGACTTCGATTTCGTTTTCAGTTAAAACTGCCGTATCAGCCACGAAATCTATCTTTTTTTGAACGCGCCGAAGCGCGGCATCGCTTATCGGATTGGAAAAAGTTTCCCGAAAAGTCGGCGCTTCGTCAGTTCGCTCGCGGACGACGACCGTTCCGGCAAACATATCGCCGACGCGCTGGTCGCGCCTACTGGCGAAAATCGAAATCAGCCCGACCGAGTAAACCGGAAGGACAAAACCCGGCACGGCGTCGAAAATCCGCAATAAGTTTCTCGCAAGCGCTTCCCAAAGCGTAATCGGGCGACCGTCTTCGCGGATAACGCGCAGCTTTAAAAGCCGTTTGCCGGGCGTTTGCCCGTTCCAGAGCCATTCAAAAAAAATAAAATAACCGGCGAAAATAAGGAAAACGACGATTATCAAAACGGCAATCGTCCATTTCGGCATTTCTTCAAAATAAGATGACGCGCCCGCGTCTTTAAGCGCGCCGCCGACGCCCGAAAGACTGATAAAAACCCAAGCCGCTATAAAAATCAACAGGTATTGAATAAAATGGTCAATCGCCACCGCCAGAAAACGATTACCGATAGACGCCAGCGCAAAGGCGAGCGGAACTCTTTCGGGCGTTTCGATTATCAGTGTTTCTTCGGTTTCGATGAACGGCGGCGGCATATTTCAATCGTTTTGAAAAGACGTTATAACTATAAAACAACGAGCAATTTCTACAAACCGCAAACGGCTCGCTTGACTTTACGAAGCGAAGTTTTTAATCTTTAGATTCGCCCGTCGAGGCGATTATTCCGCAGTAGCTCAATGGCAGAGCATTCGGCTGTAATGCTAGGCAAGGTCTTTTACAATGTCAGAAAAGCGCACATATCAACAGCGAAGGAAGTATATGCTCGAAGCGGTCAAACGTCGTAGAGCGAAAGTTCGACAAATGGCTGTTGAATACAAAGGCGGTGGTTGCGAGATTTGCGGCTACAATCGTTGTATCGAGGCACTTGAATTTCATCATCTCGACCCGACGAAAAAAGATTTCGGCATTTCCGCAAAAGGTTATGCGCGAAGTTGGGAAAAGGTAAAAACAGAGATTGAAAAATGTGTTTTGCTATGTGCAAATTGTCATCGTGAATTTCACGCCGGAAAGTTGCAGCTTTCACAGGTGACTGTGATTGAAAAATCGGATGAATTTAGGGAAGCCTTCGCTAATCTGAAATTAGAATGGTAATCCTAAGCGAAGCCTGCTGAATGGTCTGAAAGTAAGCAGGAACGTTCAGAGACTAGGAGTTGAGGAAACCAAACCAATAAAACTCCCGCGAGCGTCCGACAACTTTTCCTTTTCGGAAAAGTTGATGAGATAGTCCACACTCGAACGAAAGTTCGGGATAAAGTGTAACCGAAGGGTTGTAAGTTCGAGTCTTACCTGCGGAGCCAATATCTATAAGACTTAGAGGCATTCTTGCGAGTGTCTCTTTTGTTTTTTTCCTTACTATTTCCCTAACATCTATTACTAAAGATTATTTCCCTTGTTTTTCGGTTGCCTTGTTTCTAAAAGTAACAAGTAAAAAGCCGCGCTTTTTGGCAACGGCTCTCTATATTCTTAACGATTTTCACCAATCGAAAAGCGTGTTAACTGTTAATGATATTGTTTTCTGTAAAGATTCTCGCCGGAAAGTTTGTTTAACCCTTCCGGCGAGAATACTATTTTAGATTATTGACAAAGCACTGCGACGACAGTGCCGCTTCCGGTTTGCGACGGACTTGGTCCGTAGCCCGCATCCGTTTTGACGATTACAACTTTCGGAGTATTACCCGAAATATTTGAACCGGATTTCGTAATTGAGCTTGAAACAATTACTGCCATATACTGCGGAACGGTTGCCGGAGGAAGCGAACTGGCTCCCGGATCGGTCGTCCAGTTTCCGCCGCACACCGGAGGATTCGTCGAAGCAAGATTGGCAAAGCCTTTGAAGCTGCTCGGCGCTGCGCCGCCGCTCAAAGTATTTTGTCCAGCCCACTGCGAACCCCAGAAGGTTACCGAGCGACCGATAATTGCCGATTGGTTGCCAACGACAAAACCGCTTGCCGAGCCGCTGGTTGCATAGGCGAAGACGAGCGTTGTCGCCGCACCGTTCGAGCCGAGATAATTGTCGTCTCCGGCAAAGCTCGACTGAATGGCAAGATTCGGTCCGAGCGGTTGATTGATGCCCGCGATGTTACAGTTTGCCTGTCCCGCCGCGTTTGTCATCGCGCTGCAGCTTTGCGCCGCCGCTCCGCTGCCAATCGTCAGAGTTACCGGACGGTTGCCGAGCGGACTATTGCCGACGCCTGTTAAAATGCTTGAAACGGTTGTGCTGCCGCCGTTTACAATCAATGACGGCGCGGATGCCGTAATAACAGACGGCGCTTTTGCAACGTTGATAACTACCGAAGCGGTTGCCGGCAGATAATTTTGCGTTGCGGCTGCCGAGACGGACAAAACCTGCGCGCTTCCGGCATTGAGAATCCTTCCCGCCTCCGGTGCGTAAGTTAATGCGCCCGCCGCCGAAGGTCCGACGACCGTGACCGTCGCGTTAAGCTGCAAAGCTCCGAGCGGCGTTCCGTAAACGATATTTGCCGGATTGCTCCAGTGAATCACCTGCGGAACTTTCGTGATTGTCAAAGTTCCGTCAGATGACGTAATCGCATAGTTTCCAAGCGTTGCGCCCGACAGCGCAGGCGTAATCGCATACGTTCCGGCGTCGCTGGCTTGCGTCGCCGCCGTCGCGTAAACGGCATTGATAACTTCGCCGTTTTGCGCGCCCGAAACCTTGCCGGTAAACACAGGGTTTGCCGAGCCGTAACCTCTCGAAGCGTTGTCTGCAACGACTGACAGAGCGGCTTTTATCACTGTCAGAGTGCCTTCATTCAGCGTAACCTGGTAGTTACCGAGTTTATTGCCCGCATCGTTCAGCGCAGCAGTTATTGCATACGCTCCGATTGGGCTGTTAGCCGCGGCAGTAGTGTTGTAATTTGCCGTAATATCGTCGCCGTTTTGGATCCCGGCGATTGTTCCGGCAAATGTCGGATTCGCCGCGCCGTAACTGCGCGAAGCGTCGGCAGGCGTAACCATTAATTGCGCCGCCGAAACCGTCAGCGTGCCGCTGGCAAACGCGACGTTGTAATTCGGCGACGTAATGCCGCTTGGAGTTATAACATGCGTTCCGGCGGTAGTCGCGGGCGAATCGGCAAAGTTAAAGCCGAGCGAACCGACTAAACTTTGCGCCGTGTCGCCGTTGACCAAACCAAGGTAGCTGACTGTAAATTCGATAGAAGCGCCGCCGTAAGTTTTCACCTTATCATCGGCAGTAACGGTAATCGCCGCTTTCGAGACGGCAAATGTTCCGCCCGCAAACGTGATGTTGTAGTTAGACGAAGTCAAACCCGCAGGCGTGACCGTGTAACTGCCCGCAGCCGTATTCACCGTGTCGGCGAAATCAAAGGCTGGCGTTCCGCTTAGTGACGAAGCCGTATCGCCGTTGACGAAACCGTCGTAAGAAACGCCAAAGCTAAAGGGCGCGTCGCCGTATGTCTTTGAAGCATCGTTTGTCTTGACGGTCAGCGCGGCGGGATTAACCTGAAGCGTTCCAGCGACAAACGAAACTTCATAGTTGGCGGAAGTCAAACCCGCAGGCGTAACCGCGTAACTGCCAACCCCGCTAGTTTGGTCAGCCGCCGTGTTAAAGACGAGCGCGCCGTCTAAAACAGACGAGCCTTCGCTTAACACAAAACCACCAAACTGTGCCGTAAATGTCGGATTGGCAGCGCCGTAAGTTTTGCTCGCATTGTCCGCCGTTACGGTCAAAGCGGCTTTGCTGACGGTCAAATTTCCGTTCTTGAATGTAATGTCATAGTTGCCCGACGTTACGCCTGAAGGCGTAATCGTATATATTCCGGCAGGCTTGTTTGGCGCATCAGCGAAATTAAACGCCAGCGTGCCGCTCAAAGCAGACATCGTATCGCCGCCGGCGAAACCCGTTGGGGTTACTGTAAACGACACAGCCGCACCGCCGTAGGTTTTCGATTTGTCATCCGCCCAGATTGTCAAAACCGCTTTCAAGACGTTGATTGAAACCGTCGCCGAAGCCGGATTAAAGTTTGCCGCGTCGGTCGGTGTGAAATTGACGGAAAGCGTTTGATTCATTCCAGCATTAAGCACTCCGCCAGCCGGCGTATAAGCAAAATTACCTGTTAGAGGCGCGCTCTGGAACGAAGCTGTAGCATTTAATTGCGTTCCGCCGAGAGCTGTGCCGTAGATAATATCCGCAGGATTCGTCCAATTTATAACAGGCGCGGCTTTAGCTATATTGAATGTTTGCGAAACAGCAGATGCCGAATTATAGTTTCCGTCACCTGCCTGCGAAGCTGTAATTGTGCAGCTTCCAGCGCCGGTAATATGAACGATGCCGCCTGCGGTCGTGCAATTTCCGTTTGCCGCAAAAGAAACCGGCAGATTTGAATTAGCCGCTGCCGAAATCGGAAAATCGCCGTCGCCGTAAGTTTTGTTTGCAAGCGAACCGAACGTGATTGTTTGATTACCCTTCGTAACCGAAACCTGCACGACGCAGCTTGTCGCCTGCGCATTGCTGGGGTCGGTTACAATTACCTGAACCGTATGCGTTCCGACTGCGTATTGCTCGGAGAATGTAACGCTAGTCGGTGAATTGCTCGCTGCCACGTTGTCTGTATTAACAATGCTTCCGTCAACTTTCCATTGTAATGTCAGAGCGTCGCCGTTCGGGTCGCCGACTTGAAATGTAACCGGAACGGTCGCCCCGTTCGGTGCTGCGTATTGAACCGCTGCCGGATTTGCCGGACAGTTAACGGTCGGCGCGAGATTGGCAGCTACAGTAATCGAGACGATTGCCGCATTAGAGCTTGAAACTCCGTTGTTAGCCCTGAATGTGAAACTGTCCGCTCCTGAATAACCTGCAGTCGCCGTATAATGTGCATTTTGCATACAGGTAGAAATGCCGCCGCTGAGCGAACAAGAAGGCGAACCGTCCAGCACAGCCGTGCCGTGCGCGGGCGAGCCTGTAATGCTGAACGTTAAGTTAAGACCGTTGGGGTCTGTCGCCTGCAGCACAACATTCTGCTGAACGCCTGCCTGTGCCGAGATTGATTGACTATTTGCCGTCGGCGCGCCGACCGGCAAAACGTTAATGGTAATTGATTTTAACGCTTGATTATTATTTTCGTCGGTTGCCGTGAAGTTAATAACATAAGTGTTTCCAGACGGACCGGCTTGAGCAAGCGTCGGCGTCCAATTAAATGTGCTGGTTACGGGCGGCGAAAGCTGCGCGCCGATAGCCGGAGACATTGTAGCGCCGGTGGGCATACCGGCAGCGTTCAAGGTTACTCGCGCATTGGCGTCGGCGTCGTTTCCGGTAACAGTAAAAGTAACTGGCGAATTCGCGCTGACGGTTAAAGGTCCCGCCGGATTAATCGCCAAAGTCGGCGGAGTGCCGATATTGCCGACAAATTTCAGAAGACAATCAACCGGAGTTTTAGATTTCACGTTTCCGTTTGCATCTAAATCCTCAATCATCACCTGAACGGAATAAAGAGTTCCGGCTGCGATATTCAAACCCGCCGTGTTCCAAGTCAGCAGTCCGGTATTTGGATCCGTGCTTAAACCAGTCGGATTAGAATTAGTCCCGCTGCCTTTCTCGGCAGCGGTCGCCAGGCGATAGCGAAGGCGGTCGCCGTCTGCGTCGGATGCCGGAATGCTAAAAGTTACTAACGGCTGACTCGGTAGCGTGACAACCGTCGGAATTGAAGCAACGGGCGAACTGTTACCGTTGCGCGGCGTAACCGTAGTTTCCAATCTGATAGTGTCATCATGTCCGTTGACGAGTGAACTGATTCGACAGCAATTCTGATAAAATGCAATATAAGGACCATTGCCGGAATAAGTGTGTCTTACCTTCAAATCGGCGATGTAATAATCTTCGGCATTATTGATCGAAGTAACCGTGCCGGTAGTATTACCGCTTGTGCCATCGCCAAAGTCGATAGGAATGGTTGTTGTCGCCCCAGCGCTATATCTCTGTGAATACAGAAATCTGAATTCGACTTCCCCCGGATTGCCGGTCGGCGTCCAGCTTAATGTCACTCCGCGAAGGTGCGTTGCCTTCGCCTCTTGTGCTGAAATTCCTATCCAACCAATTACCAGGAATAAAGCAAACAACATTTTGATATTAATTATTTTTTTCATATATTTTCTCCTATATAACTGGTTAGAAACTTAATGTTAAATTTCCGGTTGAAGTCGCGGCATCCTGTAAATTAGTTACCTGACTGTTGCCGCTGCCGCTGTTTGTTGCTTGAAATTCGAGACTGCCGCCGTCAATTGCCATCTGAATCGAATTGATAGCGGAAACAGACCCGTCGCCGCTCAAAGTCACCTGCCCTCCCTCGATTGTTCCCTTAATCGTGCCGCGCTGCACGAGCGACTCACTGTAGTCATCGCCACCTGCTTCTTCCGGTTCAATATGTTTTATTTCTGTGTAAGAGATATTAAACGCCCATTCGCCGCTGGTTACGGCAGTGCCTGCGGCATCGCGGTGAAACTTTAACGTCAATACTCCGGGAAGGTCGCCTTCGGCATTCATTACTACAACAGCGTCTCCGTCCTGATGCTGTGAAACCTGAGCGTTTTTCAGCGTATCGTTGAATATTCCGCTGGTTGGATAATTATCGTCGGCAGGAGCCGGCGAATTGGCAGCCGCACGAGAGACAGGCGCATTCTTAGCCGACTGTGCGGAATTTATAAACCATCCAGCACCGGATAGTTTTGCAAAATTATTCTGAGCCAGAACGCTGATAAATGCTCCGACCGTAATAATGGCTAAAGCCATTACAAAATGTTTCTTTTTCATTTCTTTCTCCTAATTTAATTAAAAGTTTTAACTGTGTTTGATTGATGTAGTGCAAACATAATTTCCTTAATGATTTCCTGCCTCGTTAAATATCGCGCGAAAACTCGGTCACGTTACGAATACGAGGAATTGGCTGGAAGATTTATTTCAAAAATATAGCCGAGAAATTTTTAGGTTCTATAGATACTTTTTGGCTAGATTTCAGCTACTGCTTTTTTCCTAAAAATCGGCAGTAAGCTAACTTGTTTGATTCATTTGTGTGCTTCTTTAAACGAAGAGGACGACGCTTATCTTCCCGACCAAATATGGTTTAAGGTGGTCAATGACGAAATTGAATTCTCCTTTTGCATAAGGGCAGCAGCGCTAAACTATCGCACAATGCCAAACTGCCATAAAAAAGGAATCAAAAAGTTGTCTTCACTAACTAACGCACGAAAAAGTTACAAACCTTACAAAATTTTTCGAGTTTTTTTGAAAAAAATTGTTATTTCTTTATTTATCTGCTAAAATCACGGCAAATTTCCCACATTTACACGGCGAAAATCAAAAAATTTGATTTCGCATTTTACTGTATGAGCGACGGTAAGCACATAACCGAGATGCTAGCGGCGTGGAGTAATGGAGACGAATCTTCAATCGAGCGCTTACTGCCGGCAGTGGAAACCGAACTGCGCCGAATCGCGCATAATTTTATGCGGCGGGAAAATTCGTGTCATACGCTCCAGACAACCGCTCTGGTCAACGAAGCATATCTGAAACTAATTGACCAAAATCGTGTAACGTGGCAGAACCGGGCGCATTTTTTCGGCATTTCGGCGCAGATTATGCGACGGATTCTGCTTAATCACGCCCGCGACCAAAAAGCCGGAAAGCGCGGCGGAGGCGTCGCCGCTCATTTGAATATCGAAGATGTCGAGGTGATGTCTTGTGAAAAGAGCAACGAACTAATTGATTTGGATGAATCGCTTGAGCGTCTCGCCAAGTTTGACAAACTAAAAAGTCAAATCGTCGAGATGCGCTATTTCGGCGGTTTGTCTTTAGAAGAAACGGCGGAAGTTTTGGGCATTTCACCTTCAAACGTTTCGCTGCAGTGGCGTCTGGCGCGCGTCTGGTTGAAAAACGATATTGAGAAGAATTATTGACCGCCGGTTAAATTCAGCCTTCCCGATTTACTTAAAAAGTATTGAATGTTAATTTTTCAATTTTGTAAGGTTCTCTGCTTTTTAGTGCGTTAAGAGATTAAGGATACCTTTTTGTGTTAAGTTCAATGCAGGAAAATCACTGGCAAAAAATCGAAACTATTTTTAATGAAGCCGCCGTTTTGCCGTTAGACGAGCGCCAAACGCTGGTCAGGCGGAAGTGCGCCGGCGACGAGGAACTTTACCGCGAAGTTTGGCGGCTGGTTGAAGACGACATCAAGGAAAATGAGTTTTTGCAGGAACCTGTTTTCACGCTCGGCGCACAGATAATTGAAGGCGACTTTCTCGAAATGCCTGAGCAAATCGAATTCGCTTCTTATAAATTGCAAAAACTCTTGGGGCGCGGCGGAATGGGCGCTGTCTTTTTGGCGCAGGACGCGCGGCTTAACCGTTCGGTCGCGCTTAAACTTCTGCCAAAAACTTTCGCCGAAACGAGCGAAGCAGTTCTGCGTTTTCAACAGGAAGCTCGCGCCGCGTCCAATGTAGCTCATCAAAACATCGCGCATATTTACGAATTCGCTTCGTTTGAAGGACGATATTTTCTGGCGATGGAATATGTGCGCGGTCGAACATTGCGCGACCTTATCAAAGAAAAATCCATTGACCTGCCGACGGCTGTTGATTTCGCGCTGCAAATTGCCTCCGCACTCGCCGCCGCTCACCGCAACGGAATCATTCACCGCGACATTAAGCCGGAAAATATAGTGGTTACCGAAGAAGGATTAATCAAAGTTCTCGACTTCGGATTGGCAAAATTCACAGAACCGCCCGACGTAAATTTTCAATCGAATACTTCTTTAGAATCAATTCCCGGTGTAATTATGGGGACGACTGCCTATATGTCGCCCGAACAAATTCGCTCGCTCGCGCTCGATGAACGCACTGACGTTTGGAGTCTTGGAGTAGTTCTTTACGAAATGCTCGCCGGACACCGTCCTTTTCGCGGTGACACGCCGAGCGATTGCAGCGCCTCAATTTTGAAAACGGATTTACCCGACATCGCCGCCGAAACAAAAAATGTGTCGCCCGAACTGCAGCGAATAGTCAAAAAGGCACTGGCGAAAAAACGCGAAGACCGCTATCAAAAAGCCACTGATTTTTTAGCCGAATTAAAAAATCTGCGCCGAGAGATGGATTTACAAGCCGCGCTTGAACTATCCTCGCCGGATTTTCAAACAATACGAACCGACTCGAATCATAATGAGCCGACTGCGATACAAAACTATCATTCAAACAAACAGACGGCGCGCACGCACGGCGCGTCTGAAACCGATTCGAGCGCAGAAGAAAAGCATACGAGAAGTAAAATCAAACGGCACAAATTAGTCGCGGGCGTAGTTTTGACCGTGTTGATTTTCGGCAGCGCAGCGGCTTTTTATTTCGCTCGTTTTTACCGTAAAAATACGGTGTCTTCAATCGCTGTGCTGCCCTTTGTCAATGACGGAGGCGATCCGAATGCCGAATACCTTTCCGACGGCATTTCCGAAAGTCTCATAAACAACCTGTCACAACTGCAAGAGGTGAAAGTTATTGCCCGCAGTTCGAGCTTTAAGTTCAAAGGCAAGGAGACAGACCCGCGGGAAGCAGCAAAAATTTTAGGCGTGCAGGCAGTTATAACCGGCAGAATCGTCCGGTTAGGCGAGCAGTTAATCGTCAGCGTCGAGATGATAAATGCAGCGGATGGGTCGCAAATATGGGGCGAACAGTATAGCCGCAAAACATCAAAACTGCTTCAAATCCAGTCGGAAATTTCGCAGGAGATTGCCGGCAAACTGCGTGTCAAATTAACGGGCGCGCAAGAAGAGCGAATAGGCAAAAGCGAGACGACGGCAAATCCGCAAGCCTATGAACTGTTGCTTAAAGGACGTTACTATTGGAATAAAGGCGGAACGGAGAATCGAAAGAAAGCCATTGAGTTTTACAATCAGGCAATTATAACTGATTCCGACTATGCACCTGCTTACGCCGACCTTTCTATCGGCTACATACTGCTTGTCAGTAACGGCGTTCTCGACCCGAAGGAATTTACCTCTAAAGCCGATGAAGCGGCAAGCAAGGCGCTCGAATTAGACAGTGAACTTGCCGACGCGCACTTGGCTTTAGCTTATATCAAATTAAACGACTGGCAATGGACTGATGCCGAACGAGAATACAAGCGCGCTGTCAGGTTAAACCCGAATCTTGCCAGAGCGCACGACGGCTATGCTTATTATTTGAGCTTTATGGGAAGACACGACGAAGCTGTTGCCGAAAATAAACGCGCCAAAGATTTAGACCCGATTTCGCTCGTAACCAATGCCAATGCCGGGAATATTCGCTATCTCGCACGGCAATACGACGAAGGATTGGCAGAGTTAAAAAATGCTGCCGAACTTGATCAGAATTTTGCTACGACATACGTTTATTTCGGCTACATTTATACCGCGAAGGGAATGTATCGGGAAGCAGTGGCTTCTTATCAAAAAGCCAGCCGGCTGAGCGGAGATACTACGAGCAGGCGGATTTTTATGGGAGCGGCTTACGCAAAAGCCGGCGAGCGTGCAAAAGCGCACGAGATTCTCAAGCAGCTGGAAACAGGCAAAGAATACGTTTCGCCTTGCGAGCTAGCGGTTCTTTACGGCGCGCTGGAGATGCGCGAGCAAGCCTTCGCTTCGCTGGAGAAAGCCTACGCCGCGCACGATTTGCAATTGCAGTATATCGGCGTTGACCCGGCTTTCGATTCTCTGCGCGGCGACGTGCGCTTTCAAGATTTACTTAAGCGGGTAGGAATTTTTATATAAATTTCCTCTTAAAGAAATACTTAAATCCTTCAAAACGAGGTTATTTTCTCTGATAATAATTTTAACAAAAGGTCTGTGAAATTTTGCAGACTTTTTGCTTTATATAGCTTGTCCGGTGGCAAAGCCGGAAGACCAAGCCCACTGAAAATTATAACCGCCGAGCCAGCCCGTAACGTCAGCGACTTCGCCGATAAAATAAAGTCCGCGAACTTTTTTCGCTTCCATTGTTTGCGATGAAAGTTCGTCGGTCGAGACGCCGCCGAGCGTTACTTCCGCCTTATCGAAACCTTCTGTATCGCCGAAAAACACTTGCCAATTTGCCAATATTTCGGCTATTTTTCGCATTTCCTTTTTGCCGATTCGGTTGAGCGGCTTGTTTGAAAAATTTCGGGCGACGAAAACTTCGGCAAAGCGGTTCGGCAGAAATTGACCGAGAAAATTATCGAGCATTTGACGTTTTTCGCGGTTGTTTTCAAACAGTTCAAGCGTGTTTTCCATCGGCATTAAATTAATCGAAACAAACAGGTCTTTGCGCCAGTAATTTGAAATTTGCAAAACGGCGGGACCGGAAAGTCCGCGATGCGTAAACAAAATATTTTCACGAAACGTCTGCTTGCCGCACGAGACATTTGCGTCTATTGAAATGCCCGCGAGATTTTTATAATCGCTTGCGTTTTTTGCAAAAACCAGCGGAACAAGCGCGGGACGAGTTTCGGTGATTTTCAAACCGAACTGTTTCGCTATTTTGTAACCGAAATCAGTCGCGCCGATTTTTGCAAACGAAAGTCCGCCGGTTGCGACGACGAGATTTTCACTTTTGAAAAAGCCTTGATTGGTTTCGACCGTAAAAGATTCGTTTTTATCAACTCTTGTAACCGAGCAATTGGCGCGGATTTCAACTTTTACGCGTCGGCATTCTTCCAACAACATTTCGACAATCAGGCGCGCCGATTCGCGGCAGAATAACTGTCCGAGTTTTTTTTCATAAAAGAGAATTCCGTATTTTTTGACAAGCTCGATAAAATCTTGGGGCGTGTAGCGCGCCAGCGCAGATTTGCAGAAATGCGGGTTGCTTGAGATGAAATTCTCCGCTTTCACGTCGCGGTTGGTGAAATTGCAGCGCCCGCCGCCGGAAATTAAAATCTTGCGCCCGACTTGCGCGTTGTGTTCTAAAACCAAAATTCGTCGCCCGCGTCGTCCGGCTTCCATTGCACAGAAAAGTCCGGCAGCGCCCGCGCCGATAATAATCGCGTCGAATTTCATTACATCAAATATCTTTCTTTCAAAATATTGACGTGGTAAATTTCGTGTCCGGCGGCAATATATGCGAGCGCGCGAACGCTGATTTCCTTATCGTTTGCCGTGCCGCGCCGATGCCAAGCGATTTCCGACAAATTTTGAAACATCAAAACGTTCGCTCGTCTGATTAAAGCAAATTCTTCGGCTAAGTCCGTGAGATTGCATTTGGCAAATTCGGCGTTTTTAATGTAATCGTCCTGCTCGTAACCTTCAATCGGAGTCTGGTCGCCGCGCGCGATTCGCAAAGCGCGATAAGCGAAAATCCGTTCGGTATCAATGACGTGTCCGACCAATTCTTTAACGCTCCATTTTTCCGGCGCGTAACTAAAATCGGCTTTCTCGGCACTGATTTTATTTAACAAAGTGGACGTTTCGGCAATTTGATTTTTCAACGCGGAAACAATATCGCCGTCCGCGACAAGCGAGACGTATCTTTCATAATACGAATCGAATTCGTCCGCACGGGGACGCGAAATCTTCAGGTGTTTCATCGGTTTTAACCTCTAATTTTTTGTTTATTCTAGCACGAAAATTAAATTAGAGCGGCTGAAAACTTCTATCCGATATTGCAGACAATCGTGTGCGCGGCTTTCAAATCTTCTTCGATTTTAAGACGCCTTTTCTCGTTCGCTTCCGGTAAAATGCTGATGACGTTTGCCTGATATTTTTTGACGCATTTGCCGCGCGTGTGTTTTTTCAGTTCGCTCATAACCGAATTGCTCTGTCCGATGCAGACGAGCGCGTGATGACCTCTTTTTTGCCGGTCGGTTTTGCGTTTCGAGATAACGTAAATCGCCGAAACGTTTTCAAATTGAGCGTCGAGCGGATAAACCTGAAAATCGTAACGCTCTTTTTTCCCGCGAAAAACCGCCGCGCCGATTGGTTTAGTCTTTTTTGGTTTTGCTTTTTTCGCCTCGATTGGCGCTTCGATTTTCGTTTCAGCGAGCTTAGCGTTTTTAAGCGCGACAGTGATTTTTGTTTCTTCCTTTTTCGATTTTTTTATAGCTTTCTCGCTTGCCTTTTGCGCCCGTTTTTCAACAGTTTTACTTTTAGCCGCGCCAATCGCCGGTTTCATTTTTAATGATTTAATTTTGGGTTTTAGGACAACCAAGGGTTCCGTCTTTTTCGTTGTCCTTCTAACTTTTTGAACTGCGGCAATAGCAACGGTCTTTTCTTTCTTTAACTTATTTTTAGGCTGGGCAATAATTGCTTTAACCTTTTTATTTTGCAGTTTCGATTTTAAGACAATCGCGTCCGCCGCTTTTTTGACTCTAGATTTTAGTTTTTGAATTGCTTTAGCGATGAGTAGTTTCTTCTTCGGCGCAACGGATTTCATCGGCTTAATTTTTTGTTTGACTGTTTTCGCTTTGGCGGAAATAGTTTGCGCCGATTTTGTAATCTTCGCCTTCGCAGTTTTTCTCTTTGCGGACGCGGATTTTGTGACTTTCGGCTTTAGAGATTTCGATTTTGTCGCCGCAACCAGAGCGGATTTTTTAGCCAATGTTTTTTTCGGCGAAATAGCTTCGGCAGTCTTTTTCGCGCTAACTCTCTTCTTAGAAACGGCGGGCGCATGCTTCGTGGTTTTCGATTTTGATTTTGTAACGACGGCGACGGATTTAGACGGTTTCGCTTTTAGTTTTTTACTTTGAGAGGTGAAAATGTCCGGTTTCTTTTCAATTTTTGCTTTAGCGGTTTTTACCGATTTTATCGCTTCCGGTTTTGAGATTTTCCGCGCGGGTTTCTTCGCGCCGACTTGCATTAGCGGCGCAATTTTCCTTGTCTTTGTTGCTTTAACTGCTGCGTGTTTCATATAAGATATTGTATCAAAGATGAAACGCTTTGCAAAATTAAAAGCTCGGTTTTTGTGCAACAAAAAGGAATCTTTGTTCGGACATCGGCATTAGTTTTTCGTTAAATTTCACGCCGTTTTTTCTCAACACATCGCGCAAAGAATTTCCGCCGAAAAAAAGTAAATTGCTGCCGCCAGACCACTTCAAAAGACGCGGAAGTTTCTGGGTAAACTTATCGAGCGCGCGGCACAAAACATAGGAAACATCAGGTTTCTGGATTTCTTCAAATTGTCGATTAATGATTTCGGCGCGTCTCTCTAATTTACATTCAGCCAAAACTTCCTGCAGGAATTTCGACTTTTTCAATTTTGATTCGACAAGAATGCCGCGTAAATCCGCCCGCGCAATCAAACAGGGAACGGACGGCAAACCCGCGCCCGCGCCGACATCGGCAAACTTTGAATTTTCAGGCAGAAATTCAAGCAGAGCAAGCGATTCCAAAATATGTCTCGTCGCAAATACTTCGGGCGGAGACGGCGCGACCAAGTGCAGAAATTGATTGTTTTTTTGAACGAGTTCGTAATAAACAGCAAGTTTATTTATCGTTTCCGCACTTAAATGGACGCCAAATTGTTGACAGTTTTTTTCCAAGCTCTGGATAAATTTTTGTCTTGATTCATTCATCGAATAAATTTTATCAATCAGGCGCGGCGACGGCGAGCGGAGAATTAATAGCGCAGACCGATGCGTGCGAAACGCGGCGCGGCGACAGTCAGATTCGGCGTCAGCCCGATGTCGTAGCGATTGTTAAAAACGTTTTCGATTGCCGCGAAAATTTCTAAATTTTTCCGCAGACGATAACTCGCCAAAGCGTCAAGGTTGGAAAACGGGCGCAGGCGCAAAAGGTTTTGGTCATCTTCAAACTGCGTGCTGGAAAAGCGCGCCTGCAAACCGAAAGAAAATTTATCTCGCGGGCGATAAAAAGTTTGAACGGTTAATTGCCGATGGGCGACCTGCGGCAGAAATTTTCCGACTAAACCGACGTTTTGCGGAAAGCGCGCCACGCGCGAATTAACGAGCAGATAGCTTGCCGAAAAACGCAAATCTTTATGCAATAAAAATTCGGCGTCAAATTCGATTCCGCGCGTGCGTGTGCGACCGACATTTTGTCTTTGTCTTAGAATTAAACTTGGCGTTGCGCTCAAAGTTACGCTCACAACAGGATTGGAAATTTCGGTTGAAAAAACGTTTCCGCGCACGCTCAAGCGCTTTGCAAAAGCCGTCAAATTTGCACCTGTTTCAAGCGTTGTAGCTCGCTCGGCGCGAAGGTTTTCGTTTGCTTGCGTTAAAACATTGCCAACGCGAAAAGCGCGGTAAAGCTCATTCAAAGTCGGCGCGCGAAACGATTTTGAAACTGACGCGACGACCGAGAAATTATTGTTGATTTGGTAAAGCGCGGCGAGGCGCGGGCTGAAACTTTTCTCGCTTCGATTCGGAAAATTTGCAATGGTTGTTTGCTGATTTCCGGTTAAATTGCGCGCCATAGAAAGCGCGTCAAAGTTTCTCCAAGCGTCCAGACGCCAGCCGAAATTTAAGTTTAATTTTTTCGTCACGCGCCAGAAATCCTGCGCGAAAACGCCGTAAGAAAATTCGCGCCCGCCAGCGCTGACAAGCGAGGTCGTGCGGTTGTTATTAATGACGGATTCGTAGCTCGTGCCGCGCACTTCGCGTAAATCTACCGAAGCGGAAACAGCGTGATTGCCGAAAGCGCGCGTCCAAAACAGATTCGCATTTCTCGCCTGCGACGGAACGCGCTGGATGCGAGTTAAATTTTCCGTATTTCTATCGGCGCTGACGGCGGAAAAGTTTTGGTCATAAACCTGTGCTTCTATCGAAGAGCGAAATTGAAACGCGCCGAATTTTGCGCGTCCGACATCTGCGCCGAAAACCGCTTGCCGAAAATAAGTGCGGTTTTTTGTAAGGCGCGTGCCGTTGTCGCGCTGCTCTGAAAATAAATTTCCGCGCGCAAAAATTCTTGCGTTTTCAAAAAACTCTGCATCTCTGCGTCCCTGCGTTAAAGTTCCTTCTTCGCCGAAGCGTTTTTCAATCGTCAGAAAACCGTTTTGGTAACGACTGTTCGCATTTGAATCTGCCGCGCCGCGCGCAGCGCGTTCGACGGGAACGTAACCTGCGGTTTGAAAATCTTCCACAGCCAAATCCGCGCTCCAGCCGTTTTTGCCGAAAGCGGCGAATAAACTTCCGTCGTAAGATTTCTGCGTGCCAATGGAAGTTTCAAAACGCAAAATCGGTTTATCGTTTTCGGCGCGTTTGGGTGTCAAATTTATCGCGCCGCTCAGCGC